>NZ_JACJQU010000015.1 GCF_014696825.1 Anabaena sphaerica FACHB-251
TGTTCGCGCAGCGTGGCGTAAGCCATTAGCTGTGGTTTTGAGTGTGACAGAGATTTGAATGCTGCTATTAATTTAAGACAAGAAGCGGTCAGGTTGACCGTTTTAGCCTGTGGACTGGACAGTGCCGACACTTCCAGGATGAAGCAGGAAGAAAAAGCGGACAATTGTTAGCATTTGTTAGCTTTTTTGTATCGGTAATTTGTGTATCTATTTTAGTCGGCTTTACCGTGATGATTGCAGCTATATTCGGGAAACCAGTTTTCATCTAATATTTTATTTGTTCTAAAGAACCTATGGGTATAAGGGGGAATGTGTCAAGAGGAAGTTGAGAGCGATCAGATGTTTCTTTTCTTGCATCTTGATAACATTCATCAAATATTTCTAAAATGTAAGGTTTTAAACTTGGACTATCTTTGAGATCATCTTTTATCTCTCTGCGAAATGTTCTAATTTCCCCTTTCCAATGTCCTTGATTTAGTTCTCTTTCATTATCCCAATATTTGAGTTTGAGTAGATGTACAAGCAGTTTAATTAATAAACTTTTAATTGCTCGTTTCTGACTTCTACCCATAGTTTCTAATTCTTCTAATAAACTTTCTAAATCAACAGTAGAAAATTGACCTGTGCGAAGTTGGTTGATGGTGGTTTTTATCCACAGGTAATAATCTTGGTCGTATAGGGTTTGAGCTTCGGGTTTTGTTGGTGTTTGCATAGAATAGCGGTATTTTTGCTATTTTTTGTATTTTAGCTTAATTTAGTTATAGTCAGATATTGGCAGGTATTGTTTAGCAGAGCAATATGCAGTATTTGAACCAACTTTTAAAAAATAGATCGCAACTATTTGAGTATCAGACACTATGCGTCCCTTTACATTTACTTTTGATGCCAGTCTTGAAGTATACGAGCAGTCAAAGCAGTATCTTGAAGAACATCTAGAAATAGCCAGTAAATTATCAGAATTAGCATGGACATACCAGAGTCTTGGCAAAGTTATTCCTATGACCACAGAAAATATGTTTTCTGGACATTTTTTCCCTTGGCATGATTCATGGGAAGAAATTCAGGTTTCATATAATCTCTGTCTACTAGGTTTCTATAAACAGGCAATGATCTCATTGCGTAGTAGCTTCGAGTTAGGTCTTTTATCTGTGTATTGGAATTTGAAAGATGATGGTCATGAAGTTATCCAAAACTGGCTTCAATCACGGAAAAACACTCCTCCTTTTCGTGATATTTGGCGAAAAATTGAGCAACATCCCAACTTTACCATTTATCAAAACAAGCATAATATCAAACAGAGGCTGCTTGATCTCGGATACTTTCACGATTATGTTCATGCAAAAGGAAAGAAATTCTCAACTACTATTGGCATTCTAAAATCCAATAAACAAACTTTTGAGCAAAGAGGTTTTAATAAATGGGTAGATGCCTATGAAGAGATAATTAAAATACTATCTATTTTGCATTTGATTAAGTATCCAGTAAGTGTTATTCGTTTCGATTACTCCGCCAAATTCGGTATTGATATACCAGGTTTTGGAGGATTGGATGAATTAGAAGTAGATAGATTAGAAAAAACTATTGGTGAGGATGCTTTTGAATCTATCCAATTAATTGCGGACTCAGACTCTACTGTTCAAGATTTAATTATTTGGATTAAAAGTTTACCGAATATCTCAGAGGAAAAAGTTCAGAATCAAATGATCGAGAATGACAAATCATTTATTCTAGGCATGGGATTTGACAATTGGGTGAATATGATGAAACCAAATGTAGATCAGTTTTCTGAACATGAAAGGGAACTTTACGAGCAACGAGTAGAGCATTTGCGCCCGTGGGCGAAAGAAAATGGTTATTAAAAGTGCGATCACTCCCCATAAATTCCTTTCAATTAACTCAATGGTGAGAGCGATAGCTGCGCTCGCCGTAGGCATCGCTTATCCTAGAAAAAAACAAGAACTTGAGCGTCGCATTACTGATTATGAAGCAAATCTAGATAATGTCATGACATGGGAGGAAATTAAAACTTCAATTAGAGGAAAACAATGAATTACGTCCTTGTTTTTCGTCCAGAAGTTCGTGAAGAACTAGATGAGGTGTATATATGGTATCAAAATCAGCAAGCAGGACTTGGTGATGAGTTTTTAGACTTGTAGATGAAATGCTAAATCGCATTTGTTAAATACCCGAATCTTGTGCAGTAGTATATCTTGATGTGCGACGGGCGGTAGCGCGGCGTTTTCCTTATGGTATATATTATCGAATTGTATCTAGTCGTGTGATTGTAACAGCAATTTTTCACAGTCGAAGAGATCCAAAATCATGGCAAAAGCGAACCTAAAAAAATAGTCGGTGCGATCGCCTACGGAAATATGCCTAAAGATAGATAGTTAAAATCACACACTTGTACACTTGTAACCAATGATAAAGAAGTGTAGAAAATTACATGAACTTGGGAACTTGTAGCTATGCCTAAAGTCATATAGGAAATCTAACTAAAGTAACCTATTTGACTAAAGGATCTCAATGTCGCACAAGTCTTCGTTCACTTCGTTTTGCAAAGATGTGTTAACAGTTACAAGCCTCTCTGTTGTAGCTGTGATGTCTGTTCCCACTGATGTTTTCTCTTTAACAAGGGAAATAGCCAATTTACAACCAGATAAGACGCTTGAAAAATCCGGGCTAGAAACCAACTTATTGACAAATAAATTGGGTGGAGAGGAATCAAATTTTTTCCTAGCTAAAAAAGATAAAGATGATGATGATAAGAATAATCGTCGCAGAGGTGATGATGATGACGACGATGACGACGATGACGACGATGACGACGATGATGACGATGATAAAAAGAATCGTCGCAGAGATTATGATAACGATCACAAGTATCATAACCAAGACCACAGGGGAGAATATCATCGTTCCTCAAAATACTATCGCGTCAAAGATTGGAATTGCTTCTTCAAAGTAGGAAGGTTAGTTAATTCCAAAACAAAAGCGTTAGTTGTACATCTAGATATCCTAGAAAAACCAGTTACTAAATACGCAAATGTAGTCTACACAGTCTACGCTCGTCAAAATAATCGTTGGGTGCAATTTTACAGCACTACCGGAGCAAGACTGATTGAAAATAAAGGAGGAAAATTCTTCTTAGCCCCAGAAGTAATCGAATTTAGTAAACTGCGACTCGATAATATTAACTTATCGAAGTCAGATTTAAGATTTGTCACGCAAATTCGCTATGATAGCAATACCAAACGTGACGAAAGATTGGTATTTGAAGATGTCTGGAATTATAGCTCAATTAGCGAAATTAGTAGCATTACTCAGCTAACCACTGTCAGTGCAACAACAACTACAAGCACTCAAACAGGTAGTTATAACAACAACTATAACAGACGTGATAACGATGATGATCGTCGCCGAATTGAAGCGCGAAGAGAAGACAAAAAAGAAGAAAAACGTTACTCATCCAAAGCCTTCAGAGTCCAAGGTTGGAATGGCTCTTTTAAGGTAAACAGATTAGTTAATTCTAATCAAAGAGCTTTAGTTCTGTATCTAGATATCCTGGACAAACCAGCTACTAAATATGCAAATGTACTCCACACAGTTTACGCTCGTCAAAACAATAGCTGGGTAAAATGTTACAGCACTACTGAAACTAAAAGGATTCAAAAAAAAGGTAAAAAATACTTTTTAAACCCAGAAGTAATCCAATTTAGTAGACTGAGATTAGGTAATGTTGACTTATCAAGGTCAGACCTAAGAGTTGTCACAGAAATTCTTTATGATCTCAAAGGAAACCGAGAGGAAAGATTAGTATTGGAAGATGTTTGGAATTATAGTTCAATTACTGAAATTAATAGCATCAGTCAGCTAGATGTTGTCAGCTATTAACTATTTAATGAGAGAATGAATTACAAAATTTAGTTCCTCTCATCATACTGTCAGGGTTTAGCAATGCTAAACCCCTACTGTATAACTAAGGATACAAACCCCTATCAGTCAAAGCTTGGGCTACTCTACCTACACCCAGCGTATAAGCCGCCAGCCGTAAATTCACCCGTCGCGCCTGTGCTTGTTGAATCACTTGACGGTAAGCATTCACCATCAAATGCTCCATTTCCCGGTTCACTCTTTCTTCGTCCCAGAACAAGTAAGAAAGACCTTGTACCCATTCCAGATAACTCACCACCACACCACCAGCATTAGCTAAAATATCCGGTAAAACCGTCACACCACGGGCTTCTAGGACTCGGTTGGCTTCCAGAGTCACAGGTCCATTAGCAGCTTCAGCAACAAACTGCGCTTGAATGTGATCAACATTTTCTTCCGTAATTTGATTTTCTAAAGCTGCGGGAATTAATACATCACAAGGTAAAGTTAATAAGTCTGCGTTACTAATTGGTGTAGCTTGGGGAAATCCTACCACACTCCGATGATTTTCAGCAGCGTAGGCTTTCAACGCCGGAATATCAAGACCAGTTTCCGAAAATACACCCCCAGCACCACTAGAAACAGCAATAATTTTCGCTCCTTCCTGGTGTAACAATTCAGCCGCAGCACCGCCTACATTACCGAAACCTTGAATGGCAATTCGCACACCTGGAAGGGATCTACCTTGATCCGCCAATGCTTCACGGACAATAATCATTACACCGCGTCCAGTGGCCATTTCCCGACCGAGAGAACCACCGACGGAAAGCGGCTTACCTGTCACAATCCCCGGTACAGCATGACCGACATTCACAGAATAAGTATCCATCATCCACGCCATTTCACGGGCAGATGTACCCATATCCGGGGCTGGTATATCCACTGATGGTCCAATGTCTTTAATTAATTCACTGATATAACGCCGGCTGATTCTTTCTAATTCCCCAACACTGTATTTTTTCGGATCTATGGGAATTCCACCTTTTGCACCACCGTAAGGAATACCCAACAACGCACATTTCCAAGTCATTAACATGGCTAAAGCGGAGACTTCCCGCAATGTCACCGCCGGATGGTAACGAATACCACCTTTATAGGGTCCTAAAATATCGGAATGTTGCACCCGATGTCCCGCTAAAACCCGCACTTCCCCATTATCCATTTTTACGGGTATGGAAACAGTGACGACTTTACGGGGATGGCTGAGAATTTCTAATAAACCTGGATCTAATTTTAATTCTTTAGCAGCCCATTCTAAATAGCTACAAGCTTGGTCAAACGGGCAAATATGCGCTGGAGAGTGATTTTCCCACACTGGGCGAGAGGTTGTAACCATAACATTTACTCCTCATCACGGTATTTTGGTGAACCGGATATGTATGGTTAGCTTACCCTGGTTTTTCAAAAAAATATCAATTTTGTAGTTTCTGTTACAATTTTATATAGATTTTTGTGTATGCCAATAACTGCTCTGCTTAAAGGAACAAATGTTTTACAATTATTTAAGTTTTATTAAGTAAGTTAAACACAAAATGAAAACCCAAGCAACCAAATCACAAAATCAATTACCTTTACCACCTGGAAACTTAGGTTTACCTGTCATTGGTGAAACAATTAGTTTTTTAAGTGATCCAGATTTTGCCACCAAAAGACAAAAGAAATACGGTAACATTTTTAAAACTAATCTATTTGGCTCTCCCACGATTATGATGATAGGAGCAGAAGCCAATCGCTTTATATTTAGCGGTGAAAATCAGAATTTTACCATTAAATGGCCTGAGACTGTTGCAGTATTGCTTGGACCAGCTTCTTTATCAATGCAAACAGGTAGCATTCATCAAACCAGACGCAAATTATTATCCCAAGCATTTCAACCCAGAGCTTTAGCAAGTTATACACCTGCAATGGTAGAAATTACTAATAGCTATTTACAGAAATGGGCAAATTTAGGTCAATTAACCTGGTATCCTGAACTGAGACAATATACTTTTGATGTAGCTTGTAAATTATTAGTAGGAACAGATACTACTAATGATCATCATTTTACTGAATTATTTGAAGAATGGTCTGGGGGTTTATTTACTCTTTCCATTCGTTTACCTTGGACTAAATTTAGTAAAGCTTTGAAATGCCGAGAGCAGTTGTTAACCAAAATTGAACAAATTATTTTACAACGTCAAAAACAACCCAGTTCTGAACAAGATGCTTTAGGTTTATTATTAAATGCAAAGGATGAAGATGGTAATAGTTTGAGCATAGACGAACTCAAAGACCAAATTCTCACTTTGTTGTTTGCTGGACATGAAACCTTAACTTCTGCATTGTCTTCTTTTTGTTTGCTGTTAGCACAAAAACCGGAAATTTTAGCAGCAGCAAGGAAGGAACAGCAGCAAATAACTTGTACAGATATGCTAACATCTGAACATCTGAAACAAATGACTTATTTAGATCAAATACTCAAGGAAGTCTTGCGAGTTATTCCCCCTGTTGGTGGTGGGTTTCGGGAAGTAATTCAAAGTTGTGAATTTAATGGATATCGCATTCCTCAAGGTTGGAGTTTATTATATCAAATTGGAAAAACACATCAAGATGAAACTATATATAAAGATGCTCAAAATTTCGATCCAGAACGGTTTGATCCAACTAGGGCTGAGGATAAATCTAAGCCTTTTAGTTATGTGACTTTTGGGGGTGGAATGAGAGAATGTGTAGGTAAAGAATTTGCTAAGTTGGAGATGAAAATATTTGCAGCTTTGCTGTTACGTGGTTATGAATGGGAACTTGTAGCGGGACAAAATCTGGATTTAATAATGATACCCACATCCCAACCCCGTGATGGTTTAAAGGTAATTTTCGGTTCTATTTAATTTGTACTAAATCCCCGACTTCGGGGAGAAGTTAGGGATCGTGTAGTTCATCTAGTTCATCAATTACCAGCAGGTGAAGTAGCATGAATTAGCTCTGGTTTTTCTTCAGTAGCAGGAAGCTCAATAGTTTGAGCCGATGTCGGGCGTTGATCACGCTTCAGAGTTTGCACTTTCACAGGTTGACCTGTTTCAATAGATTGGTAGAGTGCTTGAATAATGCCAACATCATTCAATCCTTCTATTCCTGACGGTTCTGGGTCTTTATTTTGAAGAATGCAATCTGAGAAATAGGTGAATTCAGCTGCTAGTTGATCATGGCTCTCAAAGGTGCGTTCTTGGGTTTCACCATTAATAGTCAGATAATGCTTAATTTCTCCATGCCAAGTATAAGCAGATTCTACTCGGATGTCGCCTTTAGTGCCTACAACCTGATAATTAGAAACTTTTGCTGCGCCAAAACTACAGGTAAATGTTGCTAGTCGTTCGTTGGGAAAACGCAGGATAACACTAGTCATTTCTTCTACTTCGCTGAAGCGTTGTTCTCCTTTAGTAGCAGCTACAGCAAACACTTCGGTTGGTTCATCTTGAAACAGATAGCGTGCGGCATTGATGCAGTAAATACCAATATCATAAATTGTTCCCCCACCTGTAATCTCTCGTAAACGAATGTTGCCTTGTTCTACTTGTTGAGAGAATACAGAGTTGAAAAGTCTTGGTTCACCAATTTGGTGCGATGGGCTATGCCCCGCCGAAGGCGATCGCACTATTTCTACTGCTTGTAAATTTGCTGGTTCTAGATGTAAGCGATAAGCAATCATCAATTTTACACCATTTTCATTGGCAGCTTTTATCATTGCCTCGCACTCTTTTTCTGTCACAGCCATTGGCTTTTCACAAAGTATATGAATGGACTGATTAGCTGCCCGCACAGTAAAATCACAATGTAGATGATTGGGTAATGCAATATAAACAGCATCAATATCACCGCTTGTCAGACAGTCTTCATACTCATCATATGAATAAGTATGCTGAATGCCATACTTTTTGCTGAGTTCTTCACGTTTTGTCGGGTCATCAGAAACTAGAGCAACTAATTCAGAGTTATCGGCAGAAGTAAATGCAGGTAAAGCTGCTTCTTGAGCAAACCAACCTAAACCCACAACGGCATAACGAATTTTGTGCTTTTCGTTTGTTGTTGTCATTTTTAGACCTCTTGATGAAGAACTTGTTTGAAAAAGTCAGTAAGCATTCGGCTATCAGATACCAGCAGTCAAGCAAAACCGTTTTTAAGGCTAAGTTTAGAGGATTTTCAGTTAGGGAGACTGACACTAAAAGCCATTCCTAATTCCTCGGTAAAATGCTCATAAATTCCAGCTTTTACTGATAGCTATTCACTGACGGCTGAATGCCGAAAAAAATCATTCTTTTAGGCTAATGAAATTTTTTAAGTATTCCATCATACTGATGAGATAACTTTAAGCATACTTCTAATCATACTTAGGAAATACTTTCTTCCTGGCAGATGGTCTTTGGGATGGCAGCTTTTATAGCTACAGGGAACTCTTAACGGGGAACGGGGAAGAGAGTTTTGGTGAATTTACTTTTTGTTACATACTACTCTTCGAGAAGCCGCTACGCGTCTACGGTTTTTTCCCACCGATTTACTTAGTTGCTATATTTTACAATACAATCAATTATGGCTCTTGAGTACATAATATGCAAAATCTGAACAAAAAAATCTTATAAAGCTTGCTACGTATAAGAAATCAGCCATATTTTTGAATATTATGGCAAAATATTCTCTCTTTCCCCTGTTAAGAGTTCCCTTTTACCGACTGGTAATTTAGTATAACAAGTACCGAAGATCCTCAATTATTAATTGAATTAGCTGCAAATGTTGGGATTTCTGTTTCTTCTTCGTTTGGCAAGAGGTGAATAAATAGCAGCGGTAAAAGGGCAATTGAATTAGTGATTATCACTAATAACCATAGGGTATCAAAGTTAGTTTCGGTAATGCCTAACCAGTGCATAATTAATGCCCCAAACTCTCTGGAAATAGCTCCTCCTAAATTGAAGATTGACATTAGGAGTGCAAATAATGTTGCTTCTATTCCCAAAGGACAAATTCTTGCTGCTAATACCATCACAGGCATGAATGCGATTTGTCCCATGACGGCGAGAATTAAGCTATCACCTAAACTAAACCATTGATCATCTATTCCCAAAGCTCTATTTGTGTGTGTAACTAACAGTAACATCGTCATTCTTAATAGTGCGGAAATGACGATACTCCAACCACAAATTACCCGAAACGGGACGCTTTTGAGGAAACGTTGGAAAATCCAAATACCAATTAATGAGGCTAAACTTGTAACTAAATGGACTCTGCCTAAAAATTCTGGTTTAAAGTGCAGTTCGTTGGTGAAAAAGTAGAAAAATGCTGCTTCTCCACTGGGGGTAGATTGCCAGATAAATATAAATGCTGTGGGTAGCCAAATTGCTTTTTGTGTAAAGGCTTGGCGTAGTTGTTTGAGTTGAGTTTGGATGCTGAGGGGATGATTCTGGTGATGCTGTGGGGCATCTTTGTTAACTCGTGTTTCACTAATTAACCAAGCTACCACTGAAATAATTAACGGAAATAAAGCAGTGACTAAAAATACTGTGCGGGTGGTGAAATATTCTAGCAGCAACCCACTAAAATAAGCTGTTATTAACCCTCCCAGGGCGGTAGCACCCCAACATAAAGATTGTAGAGAACCTGCTTTGGCCTGAGATTCTACTCTGGCACGTTCGACAACGAGGGAGTCAACTATAACATCACTGAAGGCAACAGAGAGGGAAGACAGAGCGATCGCTATTGTTGCAGCCCAGCTACTATGAACTATTGTACCCAAACTCACCCAAGCAGCAGACCCCAATATCCCAGATAACACCAAATAGGGACGGCGACGGTAGCCAAATATGGGCAAACCATCGGAAATAAAGCCAAATAATGGCTTAATCATCCAAGGTAGGGCAACTATCCCCAACAGTGCTGATACCTCAACTGGACTCAGATGTAATTCATCTTTCAGGAAAAAGCTAACAGCTAGACGCGCTAACCCTAATATGCCTTGAACAAAGTAGACTGCAAGGATCGCAATTAATTCTGGCTTAGGTTCATTACCTAAGAGAATTTTTTTGGTTACTGAGTCTTTGACTTTGGACAAGCCAGAGGAGTGAATCAGCATTTTATGAATATTCTTTAAGTTTTCTCTACTTTTCTATCATATCTATATACGGATAATGTTATCAGCTATTTTAGTCACAAACTTTAAACCAAAGCGCCAGCGCCATCTATAGCTGGATGCTTGTTATCAACTAATATGCACTTGTGTTTACCACTCTATATCACTCTACTCTACTGAATTAACCGTAGAGGGAGTAACTACTCCTGTATTACGGGTTTCCAAATGATTAGATAAGCGACTGATGGTCAACAGTGGTACTTCTTGCCGACACGACAGGCAAAACCAATACAGTTCACCATGTCGGACATGACGCAGGATTGCTCCACCGCAGCATGGGCAAGTGTTGGCTCTATTACTCATACCAATGTCCTCCTAAAAAAAAGTTTGTTGTTGTAATCAGGCAAAAAATTTTGATTAAACTCGAATGGATGTATCTGTTAAAGTGCCAACCATTCTTCTTGGTGACATAAATTGCATATTTGGGGATATTTTCTCTGGAAAATTGACCTAATATGCTAAATTTTGTGATTTTTGGTTTGGTCTACAAAGAGTGTCAACATCATATATATTAATTTATGGATTTGACATCACCTGTGACCAATCGTGAGATCATTTTATGAGGACAAAGCATTTGTACTTACTCTTCTTAGATTTAAGTTAACTTTTCTGATTTGTAAAAGTGTAATTCCGGTTAACTGTACTATTAACTCACTCACAAATATAATGTCACAGTTGCATTAATAGCTAACAATTAACTTCATTATAAATTTACCAGTGAGTATTTAGTATTTTCATCTATCTTGGGGATCATGATCAATTAAAATATTCTGTAACCTAACTTACATTTTTTTTACTTTTGTATTTGCGAATACGACTTTACAGCAGGGATCAACTACTTATAGCCTATTTTGGCGTGAATGGGAGCTAGAAAAAAAAATTAACACTCAAAAATGGTTACAAAAAAGTTACATATTTTATATTTCTTAATTTTCCACAATACTGATAAATAACTCATGAAAATCGCTACTTGGAATGTCAATTCAATTCGTACACGTTTAGAACAGGTTATCAACTGGTTAAATGAAAATCCTGTTGATGTTATGTGTTTGCAGGAAACAAAGGTTGTAGATAAGGATTTTCCCCTAGAGCCTTTTGAAAACTTAGGCTATCATCCTTATATTTACGGACAGAAAGCTTATAACGGCGTTGCACTCATTAGCCGTCAACCACTGGAAGATGTCAGTATGGGATTCTGTTCAATTTTGCCAGAGTTAGACCCACAATGGGACGAACAAAAGCGGGTAATTACTGGTGTTATTGATGGAGTGAGAATTGTTAATCTTTACGTTCCTAACGGTTCGGCTGTAGGAAGTGAGAAATATGAATACAAGCTGCGTTGGTTGACCGTGTTGCAGAAATATTTGCAGGTGCTGTTGTTATCCAACCCTGCTATTTCTATGTGTGGTGA
Source organism: Anabaena sphaerica FACHB-251 (assembly GCF_014696825.1). Lineage (NCBI taxonomy): Bacteria > Bacillati > Cyanobacteriota > Cyanophyceae > Nostocales > Nostocaceae > Anabaena > Anabaena sphaerica. The sequence goes on from NZ_JACJQU010000015.1 coordinate 11,499, forward strand.
TTTTAATATTGCTTTGGAAGATATAGATATTAATGACAAAGTGAAGATAGAAAATCACATTATGGCATCAGCACCAGAACGCCAAGCTTTACGGGATATCCTTTCACTGGGTTTTACTGATGCTTTTCGTAAATTTAACAGTGAAGGGGGAAATTATAGCTGGTGGGATTATCGGACTGCGGCTTTTAGAAGGAATTTAGGATGGAGAATAGACCATCATTATTTAACACCTGTTTTGTGCGATCGCGCTCAAAGTTGCATTATTGATGTTGCACCCAGGAAGTTAGAACAACCTAGTGATCATACGCCAGTAGTTGTGGAGTTTTAGTTGGCACAGTTTACGGAAGAGAATTTTGAGCGATCGCATTGCATACAGCAGGAGTCAGGAGTAAAACTGGCTTTGTGTATAGGTTTCAATTTAGATTCTGTACCTCATTGATCTGCAATCTGCTGTATAAACTTATGAAACAAATTGCGATCGCCTACGGCAACATTAACTTATAAACCAGAAAGCGATACCTAGTGATCATACGTCGGTGGTGGTAGAAAATCACCGTAATCCTGTCTTTTGATAGAGTTACAAATTTGATTGGCTCAGTTGAATAGAAAGTATATAGTTTAAATAAAAAAAATATAGTCAGATATAGTCAAACATAGTCATTTGTGTTATAGTAGTGCGCGTTTAGTTTATTTAATCGCACCTTTGCAATTGCTTACGCTGCATTAGCAATTATGGGATTTTTGCCTTTAGCCAAGACATTTTTCGGTTTAATGCCACTCTTTGGTAATAATGTTTTGGTGAATGCCTTATCAGCGATCGCAGCTGCTTACTATGGCATTATCATTCCATCCAAAGTAGCTGGTGTTAATGTAAGTAACTTGGCACAATTAAATATAAAACCTCTCTCCAAACCTCTCCCCTACCAGGAGAGAGGCTTTGACTCCCCCTTCCCTAGCAGGGAAGGGGGTTGGGGGGTTAGGTTTATATTATATTTTTTAACGCCCACTTACTTATCACAAAATGTTTAATTTAAATGAGATAGTTCCCCGATTTCGGTGAGAATTCGGGGATCTGAGTATTACCCAAAACCCCCACCTCCTGGAGTTTCGATCACAAAAATATCCCCTGGTTGCATCTCTACAGTTGCGGTACTATCTAAAATCTCCTCAGTGCCATTTTGACGTTGTACCCAGTTGCGTCCTACCTGTCCCGCTGCTGCACCATTTAAACTAAAAGGAGGAACTAAACGATGGTTAGAAAGAATATTTGCAGTCATTTTTTCTAAAAACTTAATGCGACGAATTACCCCATCACCTCCCGAATATTTTCCTTTCCCTCCACTATGGGGACGCAAACTAAAACTTTCCACCTGCACAGGATAACGAGTTTCTAAAACTTCAGGATCAGTCAAGCGAGAGTTAGTCATGTGAGTATGAACCGCATCAGTACCATCAAAATTAATTCCTGCACCAGAACCACCGCAGATAGTTTCATAATATTGATATTTTTGATTACCAAAAGTAAAATTATTCATAGTTCCTTGGGAAGCTGACATCACACCCAAAGCACCATATAAAGCATCAACAATAGTTTGCGAAGTTTCCACATTGCCTGCAACTACCGCTGCGGGATAAGTTGGGTTCAACATACAACCTTCAGGAATAATAATTTCTAAAGGTTTGAGACAACCAGCATTGAGAGGAATATTATCATCAACCAAAGTCCGAAATACATATAAAACCGCTGCTTGAGTTACAGCTTTGGGAGCATTAAAGTTACTATTTAATTGTGCAGATGTGCCAACAAAATCAATTTTAGCACAGCGATTTTCTCTGTCAATTTTCACCTGAACTTTAATTTCTGCACCGCTATCCATTTTATAAATAAATGACCCATCTTTTAAAACATCAATTGCCCGTCTGACAGATTCTTCAGCATTATCTTGGACAAACTGCATATAAGCTTTAACTGTTTCTAGTCCATATTGATTAACCATTTTACCAAGTTCTTGAACACCCCTTTCATTAGCAGCAATTTGAGCTTTAAAATCTGCAATATTTTGATCAGGATTTCGACTAGGATAGGGATGATTTAACAAATGATGTCTAACGGCTGCTTCTTGAAAATCTCCCTCTTGAACTAAGAGAAAATTATCAAAAATAATTCCTTCTTCTGTTACTGTGGTACTGTGAGGAGGCATAGAACCGGGAGTAATACCACCAATATCGGCTTGGTGTCCACGGGAAGCAACAAAAAATATAGGACTAGCAATATTTTCGCTACTTTCTAAAAAGACGGGAGTAATAGCTGTGACATCAGGTAAATGTGTGCCACCGTTATAGGGGTTATTTGATAAATAGACATTTCCCGGTTTGATAGTGTCACCTTGATCATTAATTAAACTGCGGACACTTTCACTCATTGAGCCTAAATGTACAGGAATATGGGGAGCATTAGCAACTAATAAACCAGAAGCATCAAAAATAGCACAGGAAAAATCTAGTCGTTCTTTAATATTGACTGATGCTGCTGTGTTTTGCAGAACAATTCCCATTTGTTCAGCGATAAATTGATAGAGATTTTTGAATATTTCTAAACGGACTGGATCTGGTTGAGATGTTATGTACATTTTTTTGATCATGTTGTATTTTTGCAGGTATCAGATCCCCGACTTCTTTTTTGAGCATCCACTAAATTATGAGGTAATGTCAGAAGTCGGGGATCTTTTGAACAGTCAACCCAACCTACTTTTTCAGTTTTTTTTGCTTAACGGATCAATATTTAATTCCCGCAATTTTGCTGCTAAACGCTCCGCTCGTTGAGTTTCCTGTTTTGCTCGTTGAGTTTCCTGTTCTGCTTGTTGAGTTTCACGTTCTGCTCGTTGAGCTTCCTGTTTTGCTCGTTGAGTTTGCTGTTCTGCGGTTTCTTCAGGTGTAGGTACTAAATTATCTTCTGGTGTGAAATAACGTAGTAAACCATCATGAATTCCCAAATATAAACCTAATTGTTCACTCCATAAATGTCCTTTTTCGTTGGTTTGAATAGGTTGATATTTGCCATTGTTTAAATGAAAACCTGCAAATTCTAATGTAAATGGGTCAAACCAAAAATATTCCGGTGTGCGGAAAGTCTCTTGATAAAGTTCTTTTTTAGATTCCCTATCTGTTTTCGCTGTTGTTGGTGAGAGAATTTCGACAATTACATGAGGATATTTACCATTTTCTTCCCACACTACCCAACTTTTACGCGTTTTGCGATCAGTTCCTAAGACCACAAAAAAATCAGGTCCACGAAAATTTTCTGTTTTTTTCTGGTTAGGACTATAGTAAATACTTAAATTTCCCGCAGCATAGAAATCATTTCTTTCTTTCCATAACCATTCTAAGCATTTGAAAAGTAGGATTATTTGTCTTAGATGTAGTTCTGTTTCTACGGTCGGTTCATCGCTATATAAATCACTTGGAGGAAAAGTTAAATCTTCTGGAAAGAAGCTTTCTTCAGATACTATTTCTTGAGTAATCATCATGATATGATACCAAGTAGTTATTTGTTTATCTTAGCACTAATTACAGTTGCCACAAAGTCATTAAACCAAACGTTCTAAGATTAAATGATTACGCTCATTTAAGTTTGCTTGCCAGTTAGGTTCAACTACAATTGTGCTGATTTTTTCGACAATAATAGCAGCACCGTTGATACAATCTCCTGGCTGTAAATTTTCTCGCCTATAAATTGGCGTATCATGCCATTTTTCAGCAGTAAACATCTTGACTATTTCTACAGGTTGGGGTCTTTCCTTTAAGGGGGATTTACGAATAATTAAAGGTTCTTCAGGAGTATCCATTTTTTGAATTACTTCCACAGAAATAGATTCAACAATTAATGGTTTTTGTGTTTGGATGAAACCATATCTTGATTTATGTTCAATCTCAAAATGATGTTGCATTAATGCCACATCGGAGTTAAAATCAACTGTGAGAATCGAATTAGTCCCCTCATATTTTAAATTAACTTTTTTAACTATTTCTTCTATTGTTTCTTCTGGTTGGTTTAATTCGCTACGAGCTTGAGTTTCTAAAGCTGCCATTAATTGCTGTAATTGAGGAATTAGTGTTGAATTTAAAGGTTGTTCTATTCCTGTAACTCTGGTAGCTCTCACATCAGCTAAACCCATTCCATAAGCAGAAAGAACACCAGCGAAAGGGTGCATAAATATCTTTTTCATTCCTAAAGTATCAGCAATTAAACAAGCAACTTGTCCACCTGCACCACCAAAACAACAAAGTACATATTTAGTTACATCATAACCACGTTGGAGGCTAATTTTTTTAATAGCATTTGCCATGTTTTCAACTGCAATAGCAATAAAACCCGATGCTACTTGTTCAGGAGTACGACAATTTCCGGTAACAGATGCGATATTTTCAGCTAATTGTGTAAATTTGTGAATGACTATTTCTTGATCGAGGGGTAATTTACCTTCACTACCAAAAACTGCGGGGAAATATTGAGGTTGAATTTTACCTAACATGACGTTAGCATCTGTCACAGTTAATGGTCCACCACGACGATAAGAAGCTGGACCAGGATTTGATCCAGCAGACTCTGGTCCAACACGATAACTAGAACCATCAAAATATAAAATTGAACCACCACCCGCAGCAATGGTGTTAATTGCTAATACAGGAACTCGCATCCGCGCACCTGCAATTTCTGAATCTAGTTGTCTTTCATATTCTCCTTTAAAGTGAGCAACATCTGTACTTGTTCCTCCCATGTCAAAGGTAATAATTAAATCAAAACCTGCTCTTTTGCTGGTTTGTACTGCACCGACAATACCACCAGCAGGGCCACTTAAAATGCTATCTTTACCTTGAAATTGTTCTGCGTCGGTTAACCCTCCATCGGATTTCATAAACATTAATCTGACGTTGGGTAAATGACTAGCTACCTGGTTAACATAGCGACGAAGAATAGGAGTTAAATAGGCATCAACAACGGTGGTATCTCCTCTACTTACGAGTTTCATTAATGGACTGACTTGATGGGATACAGAAATTTGTGTAAAGCCAATTTCTTGAGCAATTTGGGCTATTTGTTGTTCATGTTGGGGATAGCGATCGCTGTGCATAAATACAATAGCACAACTTCTAATTCCTGTATGGTAAACTGTTTGTAAATCTTGTTTAACTTGTTCAATATTTAATGGGATTAATTCATTTCCTTGAGCATCATATCTTTCATCGACTTCAATTACTTGTTCATAAAGCATGGTAGGTAATATAATCCGACGTGCAAAGATATTGGGACGATTTTGGTAGCCAATTCTCAAGGCATCTTTAAACCCTTTAGTAATGAGCAAAACAACCCTATCTCCATGTCTTTCCAACAGTGCATTTGTAGCTACTGTTGTTCCCATTTTCACTATTTCTATAGTTTGATAGGGAATAGATTCATGACTAGGAATTCCGATAATGTCTCGAATTCCTTGAATAACTGCATCTTCATATTGTTCGGGATTTTCTGACAGTAATTTATAGACTATTACCCATTCCTGGTTAGGTAGAGGGACAATTAAAAAACGTTGTGTATAATTTGAGAGTCTGTCTATGATTGTTTGATTATTGGTGACAGCAACAATATCTGTAAATGTCCCACCCCGGTCTGCAAAAATTTTCAACATGATGCAAATTCCTCAAAATTGGTAGATTTATTTGTAATTGAATTTGGGCTATTCCTCTCAATTACCTGAAGGCTTGAGTAAGTAGTCTGAAAGGTTGATTTGTTCAGAGGGAACAGGGAACGGGCAACTCTTAACAGAAAAAACTCCTGTTTAAAAACATGAGATTGAAATAATGACACTATTTTTTTGACTGAGCTTTAAACTCAGCAACTTTTGTTTCTTATCCGTTCCCTGTTCCCTGTTCCCTGTTCCCTGTTCCCTGTTCCCTGTTCCCTTTTTTTGACTGAGCTTTAAACTCAGCAACTTTTGTTTCTTATCCGTTCCCTGTTCCCTGTTCCCTGTTCCCTTTTTTTGTAAATATTGCATTTAACCCAACATCTTCATTCTAGGCAAAATTGTCTGAGTTTCGATTTTGGGAATTTTCTGTTTTCAAAATAGTGATTAAACTTAACTACAGAAACAGCCCCATACTCAAATCCAAAAGCTATGATTCTAGTCACTGGAGCAACTGGAGGAATTGGTCGCCGTGTCGTGCGACTGTTACGCCAACAACAACAAGTTGTGCGGTCATTTGTCCGTCTTACGTCCCATTACAGCGAGTTAGAACACCGGGGTTCTGATATCTTCATCGGTGATTTACGACGAGAACAGGACATTCAGAAAGCTTGCCAAGGTGTGAAATATATCATTAGCGCCCACGGTTCTGCTAATAATGATGCTCTATCTTTGGATTATCGCGCTAATATTGAACTCATTGACCAGGCTAAAGTCCAGGGTGTTGAACATTTTGTCTTTATATCTGTTTTAGGTGCTGAAAGAGGATATGAAGATGCTCCCGTGTTCAAAGCCAAACGAGCAGTAGAAAGATATCTGCAAAGTAGTGGCTTAGATTACACTATTTTACGTCCATCTGGACTAGCATCAAACCTGCTACCACTAGCGGAACGGTTTCGAGAAACGGGTTTGTATCTGCTCATCGGTGATTCAAAAAATCGCACATCTATTGTTAGTACCGATGATTTAGCCAGGATAATTGTAGATTCTTTGACCATTGCTGATGCTTGTAATCAAATCTTACCAGTAGGAGGACCAGAAATTTTATTGCGTGAGGATATTCCTAAAATTTTTAGTCGCATCTTTAACAAAGAACCAATAATCATTAATGTCCCATTATTTGCTGTTGACAGCTTCCGGGGTGCATTAGGTTTATTTAACTCCTCAGCACAAACAACTTTAGGAACTTTTCGCACTTTACTAGCTAATGAATTTTTCTGTACATCAGAAGAAATCACCAATTTAGAAAGGATTTATAACTTTCATTTGGAAACATTAGAAAACTTTTTGCGCCGTTATTTAGAAATTTAGAAAATAGTCATTAGTCATTAGTAATTAAACAAATGACTAATGACTAATAACAAAGGACAAAGATTATGAAATATTCCCTATCTGCAAATGCTGTTCAAGCACGTCAAACCAAAGAAAGATTTGCCAAACCAGAGGAACAATTATCTTATGAATTAGGTAAAGCTGTACAGGAATTACCACCACTTTATACCAGATTATTAGCGGGAACAATTAGCGTTGTTATATTTGGGGCGATTTCCTGGGCGCATTTTTCAGAAATTGATGAAGTTGCTACAGCACCAGGAGAATTAATTGCTTCTAGTCAAGTTAGACCTGTGACATCTTTGGGTAATGGAACTATTTTAGCAGTGAAAGTGAAAGAAGGCGATCGCGTTACCAAAGATCAAGTTTTAATTGAACGTGATCCTAATTTACAACAAACTGATGTGAACCGATTGGCTAAAGCTAGTAAATTGATTGAGGAAGATTTACAACGTTTACAAGCTGAAAGGACTGGGGGAAAAACTGCGGGAACGAAATTACAAGATGAATTGTTAAATTCGCGTTTGTTAGACTATAAAGCTAAACAAGCAGCAGCTGAAGCTGAAGCACAACGTCAACTGGCAATTATCAATCAAGCCAAAATACTTTCAACTCGCTTACAAGAAAATTTAGCCAGTGCGAAAACCAGTGTTATTAATGCTCAAACTAATTTAGCTAATGCCGAAAATATCCGTCTTAAAGTTGCAAATAGTTTAAGTATTGCTCAAAAAAGAGAAGAAAATCTCCGCACTTTATTAACTCCCGGTGCTGTTCCCAGAGTTGATTATTTAGAGGCACAAGAAAGATTAAACCGTGCAAATACTGATATTATTAGAAGTTCAGATGAAGTAACCAACGCCGAAAATAGAGTTACAGAAGCTCAAGATAAAGTGACATCTTTAGAAAAAGATATTGCTGCTCAAAAGCAAGAAATTCGCCAAGCAGAACAAGCTTATCAAACTGCAAAAAATCAAGATTTACGTTTAACTTCTGAAAGACAAAGTGAAATTTTAACCCAAATCAATAAACGCAAAGAAGAATTAACTAATGTTGCTGGACAATTAGAACAAGCGAGAAAGCAAAAAGACGGAGAAACTATTAAAGCACCTGTAGCGGGAACAATTTATAAAATCAAAGCGACTAAAGGACCTGTTCAATCTGGGGAAGAATTGTTATCAATTGTCCCCGAAGGAGAAGAAATGCTTTTAGAGGTGAAAGTTCTGAACCGGGATATAGGATTTATCCGTCAGGATATGAAAGCAAAAGTCAAACTAGCAACTTTCCCTTTTCAAGAATTTGGTGTTGTGGATGGTGAAGTTTTACAAATTAGTCCAAATGCAGTTGTTGATAAAGAATTGGGTTTAGTTTTTCCGACGCGAATTAAGCTAAGTAAGCATTCAATGAATGTGCGGGGACAAGAGGTGGAATTTACGCCAGGGATGGCTGCAAATGCTGAGATTGTGACTAGGAAGAAGTCGGTTTTAACGTTTATTGTTGAGCCAATTACCCGCAGATTTAGTGAGGCTTTTTCTGTGAGGTAATTAGAGTATATATGATTTTAGTTACCTAGCTTTGTCAGGTAATAAGCTACTGGTAAACGGTAATGGTATATAAGTAGTGATTTTAGAGTCTGTAAGCTTTGATATGTCGTTCTAATTTCACTACATATTTATCACTACCAGAAAACTTTCTTTTGCCTAGAGTAATGGAAAAAGAATTATCATATTGGGCTATTGTAAATGTACCTGAAACGTTTAATAACTTCATCTCCAGTAAGGAAACCCTGCATGGTTTAAGCGATCTCCTTTAACCCATCCTATTTTTTTTAAATCTTCCCACAGCCATTGATATACCCGTTCAGTTACAGGGTTAGTCCCTAGCCATGTAAATGGAGTAAATGGACTTACTTTGAGTCCTTGAGGAAATAGAGCCGTTTGGGAAAATGAAGAGGGTAGAGAACTTTCATTTTCAATTAATTTAAAATCTACATAACTTTTTTGATTTTTAGATAAAGATTCCCAATGCCAACGCATACTAATTGAATCAGCAGAATTTTTAGGTGGAGCAATATAACCAACAAGTCGAGCAGGTAAAATTGATGCTAACTTTAATTTAGGAACAAATTTCATAAATAAATTATTAACTAATTGCTCATAACTTTCTATTGATTGCTGAAAAATTTCTGTTGTATAATTTAATAAAATTTCATCAGAAATATTAGAGCGACTTTTATATACTTGAATAGAAGGAGAAAAAGTTAAATGAGTTTGACCTTTATCACTACAAGCTTCTATCTCAATTCTTAACTGGTTTAAACAGTGTTTCCTCATTGAGGAAAACTGGTTTTGATTAACTTTAGATAAGCAGTTTTCAATCTCGTCTAAAGCAATTGGATCATAATATTCATTTCGGTATGGGTAGGAGTTTATTAGATGTTTCCGAGTTAAATAAATAGCTGCGTGCCAACCAGCCTCCAGAGAAAGATATCCTGATGAAACAGGAAGCGAACGTTCTTGTAATAGTTTTGATAATTTCTCAACAATATGATCAAAAGTATACTGCCAAGCTGTAGATACATTGGGTTTAATCAAGGATGATCGAGATTGAAAATGACTCCAACCTAATTCAAAAAGTGCATTTAGATATGAAGAATCACAAGTATAATGATAGTCAACAATTTTGGTAGCTTCTGAAGGTAATTCAACAATATTTTCTTGAATATTATCTCCAAAATACCAACCTGTTACAAGGGAAAATAGATTTGGATTATTTATTAATATTTGTTCAGAGAGAATAGCACCAGAATTAGGTAGCTTATTGAGCAGATTATCTATGAAACTGCTGCTATTTTTTTCAACCAAAGCAACACCTAAAACTGGTAAATTACCATCTACTCTTAGAGGCATTAATAATTTGGCTAATTTATCTAGTCCATTACACCAAGATTGACTGGCTATATAAACTTGCTTTCCCCATTCTAATGCTGATAATGGTGAAGTTGGAGGAAAGTTCCAATTTAATAATCCTTTTTGTAAAATTTCGGTAATACAGATAGTATTTTTAGTTGCAATATACCCAATTTTTAAAGCTACTGCTTCCATTAAATTAGTCTGTGTTAATTCAACTAATTTACTTTGAAAAAACTCTCTAATTAATTCATGGAGTTTATAAGTCTCTTTTCCTTCACGTTGCAGTAAATGTAGATATACTAGAAATTCATCTCTAGCTTCTTCTAAATTTTTTGGATCTTGCTCAGGAAAACACTGCTCTATCAACTGCCAAGACATAGGGACTAAATCAAATATACACAAAAATAAACTCAACTCTTTGGCTGTAGAATTTAATTCTTGCCAGCTTAAATCAAAAGCGGCCGAAACTCCTAACTCAGCCGTCATATCTGAAGTAAACTTTTCCGGTTTTTGTAATGCTTGTTGCTTCACTCCGTTGGCTTCTAAACGTTCCAACATTTCTGCTAATGATAAATCGTGTTTATATTGCAGATAACGTCCTACTAACTCCAATCCTAATGGTAAACAACCTAAAAACTCACATATTTTCTGAGCAATTGTGTATTCATTTTGTATTCTTTCTCTACTGATAAATGACTCTAATAAAATAATGGCTGTATCTAGTCCTAATACTTTTAACTCTATTCTTTGATTAGATTGTAATAGTTCTAATCGTGTAGTTATTAACACTCGAAAATGAGAATTTACAGAAGGAAGATAAGATTTAATATGTGCATAGTTATTAACATCATCTAATACAATTAAAACATTTTCCTCTTGCCAATTTTGCCAACACCAACGTACTTGATTATCTAAACCTTTAATATGTTCAGGAATCTTTAAGCCTAAATAGTTTTGAGCAAAATTAACAATTTGTTCACCGATATTCTCATCTCTTACCCGCAACCAACAAACACCACCAGAATATGTTCCTTGTTCCCAATAATGTAAAGCATATTGCAAGGCTAATTCGGTTTTACCTACACCACCCATACCAGCAATAGCGGTAATTGCAACTCGTTCTCTTTGTTGTAATTTCTGGTGCAAGTCTGTTAGTGCTGTTTCTCGTCCGACAAATTTAATTACACTACTGCGGGGAATATTTTGGGGAGTAATTGACTTTGTAAACGGATTTTCACTATGTTTATCGCCATCCCAATTTTGATAATAATAATATGTTGGTAATTGTTGTTTATCTAAACTCGCAAATTGCTGTTTAACTTTATCAGCAACTGTCCGCATATCGGGAGGCCAAATATCTAACGGTTCTTGTGCCAAAGCTTCCCTGACAGCTTGGGAAAAATACCCTGTTTTTTCTTGGGAATTAACTTTAGCTTTTTCTCCCTCTCTTGTGGCTAATAAAATAAATTGTTGACTTTCTGTTCTTGGTTTACCACTAGAAAAACTTCTGCCACCTAAATTCGTTGGTCTTCCTGCTGATTCTACAAGATAATTGGCACAAGCATCAATAATAACAACATGATGACGAATTGCAAAAGCATCTGACTTGAAAAATAGCAGCAAAGAATCTAAATCAATATTCTGCCAATTCAGTTTGGTAATATCAGCACACAATAACCGTCGTTCTCGTTTTGAAGTAATTAAACCATGTCCTGCCCAAAATAGATAAAACAAATCTCCTGATTTTTGTGATAAAAAATCTGTGATAATTGTAAAAATATTTGCTTCTGTTGCTGCTTCTATCTCTAAATCTGCTTGGGAAAATAAATTTTGATTTTCTTCTAAATAAGACAAACACAGGCGAATATTTGCTTTTGGTACTCCCCTTTGAATTAGCCAATCAGCAAATTTGAGCGCGTCCATTGCTGGGGCTGTGACATTCCAAGCTTTTTCTTGATATTTCTCTATGCCAACAACTAGAGCATAAGTCCGCTCTGGTTTAGCGGTAAACTTGATCATGGTAGTCTGGGGATTATCGCTTTCCAAGTGGCGGTATTTGTCCAATATGCGCCATGTGCTTGGGGAAATGGTTGTTTACTATCTACCTGCACATCTTGTACTTGATTCGGGAATATATTAGCACCAATATAACTGAGAAAATCCCGTAAATCATAAATATTCAACCACTGTGGAAAATATGCGGGTAAAGGTTGACCAAATTCTAAACTGGATAAAGCATTAATTTCATATAAAAACGGCGCTTGAGAACCAACTGTAACTAATAATTCCACTGCGGGTAGTTGTTCTTGTATCAACAAATCAACAGCAGCGATACCGCCTAAACTGTGACAGATTAAAACTACTGGTGGTTCAGCGTTGGCTATTGTTTCCCGAATAAAAGCGCGAATTTTTTCACCCCTGGCTTGATATAGCAAAATATCCCCAGGCATAGGCGATACTGAATTGGTAATTGCACCACGTCGGCGTTTTACCCAATTAGTACCTATTGGTTGTAGAAGTTGGGAGATTTTTTGTAATGTCCAGTTCCCTAACCCTAATTCTGGTTCTGTTAAAGTCAGAGTCAGGCTTTCAACTAACTTATCTCGCAAATCTGCATCAGTAAGTATTAAGGGATACTGCTCTTTTTCCTGACTGTCAAATATTGCCTGAGCAATAATCGCCCTTGATATTACTAAACACCACTCATAGACGGAATCTGCTGCTGTTGATAACGCAAGATTGTAAGGTTCACTTTGAGTAACTTTTGCTAAAGCTGGAGTAAATTCTTCAGTAATTCCCGCTTTTGTTAATAGTGCGTTTAGTTCTGGTGTGGGCTGGTAGTTTATTAAAATTAATTGTATGCGATCGCTCGGCTGTTCCCCAAACGGATTATTACTTCCTTCCACCGACTTGAGTGACAACACCCGCAACTCATACAAAGGGTCACGGTACAATTGTTGCCAAAGGATAATTTCCGGGTCTTCTTCTTCATCTCCTAACGCCAGTGTCGCATCATACAACGGTATAGATGCACCTTGAGCATTGAACTTTATCCCTAAAGAGTCACCCCATAAACAGGGAAGCACTGTTAAATCAGGACGTTGGCTAAGTAGCTTTTGCTCAATTAACTTCAACGTTTTGTTATATTCGGCTTCTCTTACCCCTGTGCCATGAATAAATATTACAGTTGTCATTAATCAATATATACTCTCACCGATAAATTTACCTATATATCAATCATTATCGGTAAGAATGCTATTTCTGTCAATTTGTATATAAAAAATTAACATCGGCTTATACGTGAATTAATTAAATAGAATAAATTAAAATACTTGTATAGTTTTTTTGAATAGTCTCTACAGTATTGTTTGTGATGTTATCATTTTCACTGCCTGAATCAGGATTTACAGGATTTGAGGATTTACAGGATGAGGATTAATCATTAAGACGGGATGAGAAAATTTTGGTAATTCTCTATTATTTTCACGGTTAATTTATTCTTTTCGACTTTGTGAGAAACAGAGCATACACAGATATTGAATACAGATACACAGATGGAATTTTAGTTTTATCCTGCTGTAAGTAAGTCGGTGGCAAAAAACCGTAGACGCGTAGCGGCTTCTCGAAGAGTAGTATGTAACAAAAAGTAAATTCACCAAAACCCTCTTCCCCGTTCCCCGTTAAGAGTTCCCTGTTCCCTTGTCATAACGACAATTTTTAACGCCCACTTACTTAAATCCTGATTCAGACAAAAAATACCATCCTGTAAATCCTCAAATCCTGTAAATCCTGATTCAGACAATTAATATCAATCTTGATTTTTTATACAAGATATAATTATGCAACTTACTACCGCATATTCTTTAACCTAATGATATCAGTTCATTTACTCTATTTATTACCTTTTCTTAAACAACTCCTCCTCCTCAATATCCCCATCACTAGCAATAGAGTATTTAACCACCGAACTGCCATAAGAGCGCGATAAAGACTGAGAAACTAAACTAACTAATCTGTCATCATTCTGCTGATTCAAACTCTCCAAATTTGGCGTTTTAGTACCAAAATCACCAAAGCTTAACTTTAAATTATTATTACCAACAGATAAAACAATTGGTGGTAAAGGAATAGTTGATTGCGCTTGGAAACCTATCGGAAATGCTGAACCGATATCAATCAGACCGAAGGGTAATAAATCAATAGGAATAGGAAATGGAAACGGCAGAGAAGGCATAGGATTTGAAGGCTGACTAGGCTGTTGAGGATTTGGGTCATTTTCAGCCGTACTCGTAATAATATCTCGCACTTGGCCTTCTGTCAGGTTGGGGTTAGCACTAAGCATGAGCGCCACTACACCAGCAACATGGGGAGCGGCCATAGAAGTGCCACTGTAGTTAGCATATTGATTATTTGGAACTGTAGAGTAAATATCCTCGCCTGGGGCTGTAACATATTTGATTTCTTGAGAACCAGAACGGTTAGAAAAATCAGTCAGTTGATTACTTTTATTTACTGCCCCAACAGCAATTCCTGAATCATAAGCATAGCGAGCCGGATAGGATGGTGTAGAACCGCCATCGTTACCTGCGGCCATCACAACAATTACCCCTTTATTGCCGGCATATTCAATAGCTGATTTGAGAGTATTGTTAGAAGCATTACCTCCAAGGCTGAGGTTAATTACATCCGCACCATTATCTACAGCGTAACGGATACCGTTAGCAATATTTCCATAAGAACCTGAGCCATTTTGATCTAAAACTTTGACTGCCATAATCTTAGAATTAAAGGCAACACCAGTTACACCACTCCCATTATTTTCTCCCGCAATAGTTCCCGAAACATGAGTTCCATGACCATTATTATCTAGAACATTATTGTTATTATTATCAAAATTCCAACCTTGAATATCATCAATATAACCATTTCCATCATCATCTATTCCATTACCAGCAATTTCTTTGGTATTCGTCCAGATATTATCATTTAAATCTTCGTGGTTATAGTCAACTCCAGTATCTAAAACAGCAACAATAATGCCCTGTCCTGTATGTCCATTCTGCCAAGCTGTAGGAGCGTTTACCATATCTGCACCCCAATTATTTCCACCCAACTTAGGAGCATCTGGATATGGACTCACACCAGCTGCTTTACTGACTGCTGTTCCTGCATTTACTAAGCCATAACCATTGTTGGAGTTATAGCTGTTTGTGGTAGCAGTAGGTTCATTTGTTTCCTGCTGTGAATAGCTACTACGACTACCCCAACTTAAGCTACTGTCAACCTGAGTATGAAAAGAATCGACTGGTAAGACAGAAGTAATATTGAGTTCTTTTGGGGAGGAAAAATTTTCTTGAATATCAAATTTCATCAGACTTTTATCCTTTAAAATAATAATCTTTTTGTCACAGTCTGAATTTTTCAAACTTTGCTAAACAAAAGCTTGAAGCCGTTTTGAAATTGCCAGTTATTCCCCTTCGTCCATAATTACTATGGATTGACCAATAGAAAAAGCTAATTTGATTACTAATTCACTAATTTAAAAACAAGCAATCATGACAATTATCAAGTCATGATTTAATAACTTACTTGATAGTTAAATGTGAGAATATAATAACAATTTAAGTAGATAAGTAAATAGATCCCCGATTTCTTTGAGAAGTCGGGGATCAGGGTACGGAAAATTTCGATAATTAAATAATTTAAATAAAAAAGTAGAATGCACCGAAATTAGCAAAAGAGACAGTTTTAGATACTTAAACAGATTCACGCCAAGTAGCTGGCGCTTCTATATAATCAGGAAGACGAGTAGTGTGATCGCCCAATGCCCTAATTATCTGCTCAGATTCAAGGTTTTTCGCCCCGGTTAAAATCGCCCCAGTCAGTTTAACATCATCAAAATGAGCGCCCGATAAATTAGCACCTATGAGATTTGCCCCGGAAAGATCAGCTTCATCAAGTATCGCTTTACAAAGATTAGCGCCCATCAAATTAGCATGATGTAAATCTGCTTCTGTCAAACTAGCTTCACTAAGGTTAGCAAAATAAATATCTGTTTGCTGTAATTTGGCAGCATTCAAATTTGCACCTTGCAGATTAGCACCATTGAGATTTGCACCTTGCAAATTCGCAGCAATCAAACCTGCTGAACGTAAGTTAGTTTTACCTAATTTCGCCCCTTGCAAATTAGCTAGAAATAACTTAGCACCGGAGAGGTTAGCAGCTTTAAGATTTGCTTGTTGCAAATTAGCTTTATACAAGTTTGCAGCTTGTAAGTTGGCTGAACGCAAACTTGCACCAA
This sequence comes from Anabaena sphaerica FACHB-251, assembly GCF_014696825.1. Classification (NCBI taxonomy): domain Bacteria; kingdom Bacillati; phylum Cyanobacteriota; class Cyanophyceae; order Nostocales; family Nostocaceae; genus Anabaena; species Anabaena sphaerica. Next base: position 27,779 of record NZ_JACJQU010000015.1, read on the forward strand.
ATAAATTAGCTGAACGCAAGTTTACTCCATATAAATTAGCAAGATTGAGATTAGCTCGACTTACAATAGCTCCCCGCAAACTAGCTTTAAACAAGTTGGCTTTATAAAGAATCGAACCGATGAGTTTAGCACCATCCAAAACTGCTTGACTTAAATCAGCATCCCGCAAATCTGCACCAGACAAATCCGCTCCCCGTAAGTCTACCCCTTGCAGTTTAGCTCCTGCTAAATCAACTCGTCTAATATCGGTATTACGTAAATCCAATTTTTGATTTTCTCGATCCTGTTGAAAATTGCGTCTACTGATCACAGTCAATGCTGCTTGAATATCAGTACGAAGTTTAAAAGATTCTGATGCTAGAGAATAATTGGTTGGCTGTTGACGGCGCATCCTGTCACGATTTTTACCCAAATCAATGCTCATGAAATCTTCTGGTTTTTGTAGTTTCCTCTCTGTTTGTATCGGTGCATTTTCGCGGACAAAAGCAGTGAGAATTTCCATAATTGTCCAATGTTCTTGGGGGAACTCCTGAGCAATTCTTTCTAAAGCATAAATTGCACCTGTGCGCGTTTCTACTTTGTCATGTCCTAACTGGGCAATTCCGCCAATAAACCGTTCTGCAATCAGTCTTTCTTGGGTAAGTTTGGTATTTTCAATGCTAATTGCTAGAGTTTTCTCTGCTGTAATTGCATTTTTCTCTATTGCTTGTGTGCGCCTTGCTGCATAATAAACATTAAGCATGACAGCTACAGCCAGAAAAACTAAGGCAATAGTAATTAATGCTTGATTTTTGTCAGATATTTGCTGCTGAAGTGATAACTTCTCAATATTAGTAGATGCGAAGACAATCAGTATTAAGGACAGAAGCACAATAACGATGATGGTGATCAACCAATACAAAGTTGTGTCTGTCTTTTTAGCAGACATACCAGAAAGATGCTTCACAATAATGAGTTATTACGGAAATGATTAAAAAAAACAGTATAGCATTTAGCCGCAAATTTAGAAATGTAAAATTTTCTTTCTCACAACAAAGGGTAAAGGTTTTTCATTTTTCCCCTTACCCTTTACCCTTCTTGATATAGTTACAGTGTATAGCAGGTTGCAGGAAGTACAAACAGGAGTGTGAAAAAGTCATGCACCAACCTCCTACCTCATTGCACTAGGTATATATTGATTCTTAAAACTTATTAAAGTTAACTTCTCTCAGATTTGCTCCATCAAGGATAGCATCACTCAAATTTGCATCCTCTAAACTAGCTAAATATAAATTAACTCGATGCAATTTAGCACCAGAAAGATCAGCACCTCTAAGGTTTGCTGCACTGAGGATAGCACCAGAGAGATCAGCAGCACTAAGGTTTGCACCAGAGAGATTTGCTGCACTGAGGATAGCACCAGAGAGGTTTGCATCAGCTAGATTTGCTTGTGATAGATTAGCTTGATAAAGGTTAGTTTGTTCTAGGTTTGCACCTTGCAAGTTTAGTCCCCTTAAGTCTGTGTAACTTAAGTCAATCTGCTCATTTTCTGGGTCTTTCTTTGTGTCTCTCCTGCCGATGACGGTAATAGCTGCTTGAATCAGTGATCGCGTGTTTACTGAAGTGTTACTCATTACTTCTTCTGGGCATAGATTAGCAGCTTTATTTCGGACGAAATTAGTCAGCATATCCATAATTATCCAGTGGTATTGTGGATTAACTTCCGCCAGACGCTCTAAATCATTAATTGCAGCTAGACTGGTTTCTATGGGATTATTCTCCAGTCGTTGTAAAACTTTCATTAAATAATCTTGATTAGAGTTATCGCCTTTATTATTCTTTAGTTTATTTTGAATTGCCAGCATCCAATGGAGGATTTTGCTTACCAACATACATTAATTAAAATAATCTTGTGCTGTCTTGATAATTAAGAAAACTTTGGGGATGAGTAGATTATTCATCACCAACCGATGGAAATCATGATTATATTGATATTTAATCCCTGATGAAATTTAAGTTTCCAGATGCAGCCAAATTCCCGACCAAGCCTAAAAAACCTAGTGTTCATAGGTGGTGGACATAGTCATGCCATTGTCTTGAAGCTTTTTGGTAATAACCCTGTGGCTGGAGTAAATTTGACCTTAATTACTCCAGATCAATATACACCCTACTCTGGGATGTTGCCCGGACATATTGCCAGATTTTACAATTATTCTGAATGCCATATTGACTTGCAAACTTTAAGCAAATTTGCTAAAGCTCGTTTGTATCTTGATAGAGTCGTGGGGCTAGATTTAAAAAATAACAAAGTGGTTTGTGCTAACAGACCTGCGGTAGATTTTGATATTCTGTCTATCGATATTGGCAGCACTCCGATGAAATTGTCTGTATCAGGTGCGGCAGAATATACAATTGCGGCGAAACCAGTAGCACAACTTTTAGAACATTGGTATAAATTACAGGAAATGGTGATGAGAAACCCCCAAAAGCCGCTAAGTATTAGTATTGTTGGTGGTGGGGCTGGGGGTGTAGAATTGGCGTTATCAATGTTGGCAGGTTTACGGAGATTGGGAATTGAAAATTTAGAAGTGCATTTATGGCAACGCACTGGGGAATTAATGCCAAATCATCACCCATCAGTGCGGCAAATTATGCAGGAAGTTCTAATTAGTCAAGGTGCAAAATTGCATTTGTGTGAAAATGTGTGTCAAGTTAGACAAATAATAGATGATCAATTAGAAATTAAATCTGAATCTGGCTTAATAATCAGGTGTGATCAAGTATTTTGGGTGACACAAGCAGCAGCAGCAAATTGGGTAAAAGATTCGGGAATTGGTACTGATGAAAAAGGTTTTATTTTAGTAGATGATCATTTGCAATCTGTTACCCATCCCCAAATTTTTGCAGCGGGTGATATTGCCACGATGATTAATTATCACTTATCAAAAGCTGGTGTATTTGCGGTGCGTCAAGGTAAACCACTGTATGAGAATTTGCGAAGGATGATTTTCGGTAAATCACTTCAACCCTACAAACCACAAAAAGAGTATTTAAGTTTAATTGGGACTGGTGATGGACGCGCATTAGCCACGAGAGGAAATTTCACCTTACCACCTCATCAATTACTTTGGCACTGGAAAGACTTTATTGATCGCCGCTTCATGGCAAAATTTCAAAATATACCAAAAACCTGATAAATTGCACTATCAGCCTAAAGATATAGTAGTGGAAATTGTAGTTCGCCCCATAGGGGTTATTCCCGGCAAACAAAGGACATGAGATATTTGTCTATGCTTTTTGGAACTATAACCATAACTAAGACTAACCAACTAGTCCAGCGGCCGATGCGTTCAGTGCAGGTATCAATAAAGTTTGAGATGTTTAATAAATTTTCCAATGGTCTTCTTCCCTCCTGAGTTGCTGTAAATGTAGTTTACATTGTGAAGGGATTTAGATCCCCGACTTCTTGAAGAAGTTGGGAATCTGGTTGTGCAAATTTCTTCTTAATGTCTTTTTTTTCTGGCTCAAATGCGGTATTGTAATTTTGAACACTTTTAGCACAAAGCCAACTGGTTATTAATATGCAAATAAAGAACCTTGTAGTCGCTTCTTCTTTATTGATAACTACCTTAGCTATACCGAATAGTGCAGTAGCTCAAAAACCTGGTATTCCTGGTAAATTTGATTTTTATGTTTTAACATTATCCTGGTCTCCTGATCATTGCGCGAGAAATGGTAATCGTGACCCCCAGCAGTGCAGTCCAGGAAGAAAATATGGTTTTGTTTTACATGGACTTTGGCCACAATATCAAAAAGGTTATCCCGCTAACTGTTCAACTGAAAAATTACCTTCCTTAGTCAAAGAGAAGTTTAGAGGTTTGTTTCCCAGTGAGAAACTTTATAATCATGAATGGGAAAAACATGGAACTTGTTCAGGTCAAAAACCTAACGAATATCTAGCATTAAGTAGAGAGTTAAAATATTCTCTCGTTATTCCCACAGCTTATAAAAGTCCTGAAAAACCTTTTCGTACTACGGTTAAAAACTTAAAAATTGCCTTTCTCAGTGCTAATAAAAAATTTACTGCTAATAGTATTGCGCCCTATTGTTCTGATTCTGGTAGGTTTTTACAAGAAGTTTTCTTTTGTTATTCTAAAGATGGTAAGGCTGGTATTTGTAGTGAGGAGATTTTGAGACGTTCTCAAAAAAGTTGTGGACAGGATAGTTTTTTAGTGAGAAATGTAAGGTAAAATTAAATAAAATTAAGGGAAGGTTTGAATCATGAACTGGAAAAAATATATTCATTCAGATTCACAAATCTTGCTAGGTAAGCCAAGTGTTAAATATCATGGAATCTTTACCCAATAATTGGAAAGATATTCAACCTGAAATTGTATATGTTGTATCTCTTTCAACTGGTGATTTGCCAGTTTTATTTAGTCAGTAACAGATAAAATATGATCAAAAAGTAAGCATTTAAAGGCAATTATGAAATGACTAGTACACCCGCGTGGTAGTATTGGGCTTGTTGATTCTCAAGAAAAAGGATATGATTTAAAATCTAAAGTGTTAGGTAAAGATGGTGATAGAAGGTTTCATGCAAAATATATTAATGGTATCTTGCATTTTCCTGGTTTTATAACAGAACATTAATCCATCTAAAAATTATGACTACACTCCAATTTAAAAATCACCCAGTTTGGCAAGATTTAACTGAGATATTAGAAAATTTAAATACTAATACTCTGATTAAAAAAATTGGTTCTACCGTACTTGTTATGCTAAATTACCAGTCTGAAAGAGGGAACAGGGAACAGGGAACAGGGAACAGGGTAAAGAGGCAAATTTTGTGATAATATCCAAAATTTGTGGCTTATTTCTTATGTATATTAAGCCTTCCGAAGTTTTTTGAGATTGATTTTGCATATTAGGTACTGAAGAACCAAAAAATTTTCTTCCCTCTTCCTCTCTTCTCTTCGTGTTCTTCGCTTCTACCCTGCGGGAACTGCTGAGTGCTACGCACCGCTACGCGAACGCAGAACGTGGTTCATTAAAAAACAAAATCCTCTAAATTATTACGAAATATAACACTTATGTCCTAATATTTAAATTGCACCCATTGATACCTGTACAATTCTACCCCATGAATCAAATCATCTGGATCGCAAGACACGCCAACCGACTCGACTTTGTAAATCCTGATTGGTTTCTCACAGCGGAAAAACGCTATGATCCACCATTATCAGATGATGGCATGGTACAGGCACAACAACTAGCAAAACGACTAAAAGGCGAAAAAATCAGCCATATTTTCGCATCCCCCTTTTTGCGAACAGTGCAAACAGCTAATGCGATCGCAGAAGTCTTAGATTTACCAATTAAACTAGAAACAGGCTTGAGTGAATGGTTAAATCCAGAATGGATGACAGAAGCACCAGAAAGACTGTCAACGTCGGATTTAGCAGCATTATTCCCCAGAATAGATATTAGCTACACATCGCGGATTGCGGCACAATATCCCGAAACCCATGAAAAGGTAAGACAACGTTCTGCACAAACAGCAAGATGTCTGGTGACTGAGTTCTGGCCTGATGATATTCTTTTGGTAGCACATGGCGCTTCTGTACTGGGTGCAGCGATGGGTTTAGTAGGTGATATAGCCAAAACAGAAGTTAAAGCTACTTTATGTTCTTTAGTAAAAGTGGTACGTCAAGAATCAGAATGGTTACTAGAACTAAAGGGAGATACTTCTCATTTGACCACAATCGAGGAAGTAGTAAGATTTGTATAAGTCAGGAGTCAGGAGTTAGGAGGAGGCAGTGCGGTGGACGGGTTCCCCGGCATAAAGCAACTGCCGTTCAGGAGTCAGAATATTTGATAAATCAGTAGATGATCAAGTAGTAATTTTTGGCGTAAACCTGAAAAACCTAACTGCTGTTTGCTGATAGCTAAATAATTACAGCACAAGTAACTAACTGATAAATTTTATGACATTGCTATTAGCAGGAGATATCGGCGGGACCAAAACAATTTTGAGACTGGTGGAATCCTTGGAGTCGTTAGGGTTAAAAACTTTGCATGAGGAGAGTTACCGCAGTGGAGATTTTCCCGATTTAGTGCCAATAGTGCAGAAGTTTTTAGCCGCCGCGAATACATCAACACCAGAAAAAGCTTGTTTTGCGATCGCTGGCCCTGTGGTAAAAAATACTGCTAAACTGACTAACTTAGCCTGGTTTTTAGATACGGAACGTTTAGCCCAACAATTAGGTATACCTGCAATTTCCCTGATTAATGACTTTGCAGCCGTTGGTTATGGTATTTTTGGTTTAACCAAACAAGATTTACTCACTTTGCAAGTTGGGAAACACCAAGCCGATGCACCTATGGCGGTTATTGGTGCAGGAACAGGTTTAGGACAAGGTTTTTTAATCAAACAGGGAAACCAGTATCAAGTTTTTCCCTCAGAAGGTGGACACGCAGATTTTGCCCCCCGCAACGAGTTAGAGTTTCAATTGTTGAAATACTTGTTAGATAAACATGATATTCAACGTGCTTCTGTAGAAAGAGTAGTTTCTGGTTTGGGCATTACTTCCATTTACCAATTTTTAAGAGATCGTCAAATAGACTCCGAAAACCCAGAAATTGCCCAAATTGTCAGAAGTTGGGAACAAGAAGCCGGACAAGCCGAAAAAACCGTTGATCCTGGTGCAGCTATTGGTAGTGCAGCCGTAGCTAAAAGCGATCGCCTTTCAGAACAAACCATGCAACTCTTCGTTGAAGCTTACGGTGCCGAAGCTGGTAATTTAGCCTTGAAACTCTTACCCTACGGTGGATTATACATTGCTGGTGGTATCGCTCCCAAAATTCAGCCTTTGATGCAAAATGGTAGTTTTATGTTAAGTTTCACCCAAAAAGGAAGAATGCGTTCTCTCCTCGAAGAAATACCGGTGCATATAATTCTTAATCAACAAGTAGGATTAATTGGTGCTGCTTTGTCTGCGTCTAGGTTATAAATAGCAGAAACAGTGAAATCAGCATCTGCGAAGGCTACAAATATGACTATCAAATTTTTATTACCTTTCATCGCTGCCACTTTTTTATACAGTGGGTTTGTTTCGGCCGAGGTGCGTAAACCTAAAGCCGCTGCTTCTGGCAGTAAACCAACTGTTCCTAAAGTCGTGCAGCCAAAATGGAAGGTATTCACTCCCCCAGATAAAAGTTTTCAGATTTTGATGCCAGGAAGACCAAAAGTGAAAACTCAAACGCAAAAAACCTACATGGGAGAAATAAAATTACAAATATTTACAGCCCTACCACCGGAACAAGAAGTTGCATATTTAGTAACTTACAATGAATTTCCTTATAGTTATGCCCAAATGACTAGTCCACAAAAAATACTGAATCAAGCGCAATCTAACACTTTAAAAGCTACACAAAGCAATTTAATTAGTGAACGCAATATTCGCAGTTCAAACGGTCATCCAGGCAAAGAAATTCAATATGTAGATTCGTCTGGTAAGGTAACTACAAATAGGATGTATGTTGCTGAAGGACGACTCTATCAAGTCATGGCGATAGTCTCTAAAAAACAGCGTTCAACTTTAAGTAAAACCATGACAGGATATTTGAATTCCTTTCAGTTGGTTGTCAGAAGATGAGACAATTTTGGATTTTGAGAAAATTACCCTCAGATTAGAAATCTAGGTCTATACAAACAAAGCCCGTCTACGCGGGCTAAATGGTTTTTTTGTGGTTTCAAGTCTTGAACCAAACAATCTTCTTGCTTCCTAATAATTGTAACAAGTTTGTTGACCAGTGTAAGGATCGTAAGTACAGTAAAACCTTTCCCCAGGATAAGTGGGGTTGACGTATACAGGCGGTCTTCCTGGTGTACCTTGGTAAAAATGATGTTTTTTTGAAGTTTGTCCACCGGGATACTGTCCACCAGGATACTGTCCACCGGGATACTGTCCACCGGGATACTGTCCACCAGGATATTGTCCACCGGGATACTGTCCACCGGGATATTGTCCACCGGGATACTGTCCACCTCGAATTTGATCCATTTCTTTGTCGTTTATTTCTTCGTAAAGACTGGAGTTTTGCACCGCTGATTGTTGATTTTTAAACATTTATGCCTCCTTCAAAAACAACATTTTTTGTAATACCCAGATTTAAACTTGATAAGTCTTTAATTTAATGTTATATATTAACCGCAATTAATTCCTTAACTTTTGACAGATAAATCAACATCAATTCATATATCGAAAGTTAGAAACCATGATGATAATTTATCAATTGATAATTGATAATTGTTTTACTCAAGGTTGAAAACCTCTCCTTTTAAGGAGAAAAAGCAGAAAAAATTTCTTATTTCCCAATCTTCTCACTTCCAAGTAAGGAAAGGAGAGGTAATTGTCAATATTCCTTTGTTAATTGTCCATTTTTGAACTAGATGATGGAGAATTTACAGCTTTTGGTTTTGCCCGTTCTTGTTGATACAACTTGACAACTTGCTGCACATAATCACCTGTAAAACCTTTATTACAACCTGTATAAAGTCCAGTCATCCACCAACAAGCAGCACCAGTAACAGCAGCAATTTCATTATTATTCGTAGCCTTAAACTGGTTAGTTAACTCACGCTTCATAATGCAAGAAATAATTTGCCTTGCTGTTTTAGGATCATTTTCAAACTGAGTCGGTGTTAATTCTTTTTTCAGACAAAATTTTGACCAACCTCTCAAAGTTTCTGGTTTAACTTGCCAGTCACTATAATATCCAGGAGTTGGCTTTTTTTTCTGGGGTGCAGCTAGTCTTAATGCTTCTACCATTGCTGCAACTTGGTTATCAGAAACAGGTTGCTGTGCTTGGACTACTAATGGTGAAAGTCCTAAACTGATAATAACTCCAGCAAACAAAGATCCCATTGATTTATTGATCATGACTATCTACTTTTATCAAAAATCATCAAACTTAATAGTATATCTCTCACCTAGACCCGCGACCACTAATATTAGTTCCTGATTTATTTACAGGAATAAAAAAAATCGGGTGCTTGAGATCCCCGACTTCTGAGAACAATTACCAATTTATTCAGAAGTTGACAAAAGAAGTCGGGGATCTAGGGGATATAATTGTGATTTTTTACGATACTAAATTCTCTATTGCCTCTGCTTGATTTGGTAATGCAGCAGTTAAAACTTCCCTACCTGATTCTGTTACTAAAACATCATCTTCAATCCGAATTCCACGCACATCAGCAAATTTTTCTAACCGTTCCCAGTTGACTAAATATTGATATTGATCACGAATTTTCGGATCATTTAAAATTCCGGGAACTTGATAAAATCCTGGTTCAATTGTCACTAACATTCCCGGACGTAGAGGACGATTTAAACGCAGGTAACTTAAACCAAAGCGACTACTTCTTTTTCTGCCCTCATCATACCCTGCTAAATCTCCCAAATCTTCCATATCATGCACATCTAAGCCCAATAAATGCCCAATTCCGTGGGGGAAAAACAACGCATGAAGATCCATTTTCACCAAATCTTCCGGTTTACCTTGTAAAATTCCCAAATCTACCAAACCTTCGGCAATAATCATTGCAGCTAAAAGATGAATTTCCCCATATTCCACACCAGGGGCTATCCTCTCAATACAAGCATCATGGGCAGCTAAAACAATATCATAAATATCCCTTTGAGTAGGCGAAAATTTACCAGAAACAGGCCAAGTGCGAGTGATATCAGCAGCCCAACCAGTTTCTGTTTCCGCACCCACATCAGCTAAAAGTAAATCTCCTGGTTGTAGGGAGTGGTAATAATGCCCATTATGTAAAACTTCACCATGCACCGTCACAATACTTGTGTAAGCAGTAGTCATATTATGACCCATAATTACTGCTTCCATTGCAGCGCGAACTTCCGCTTCTAGTTTCGCTTTACCAGTTCTAGCCATTCCCGCTTTATGTGCTTCGACACTCACAGCCGCAGCTTTACGTAATTCCACTAGCGCCGCTTCATCGTGGATAATACGTAAGGAAATAATCGCTTTAGCTAATTCTAAATCTATTCCTTGGGGTGGTTGTTGAGGTAATACCCATCTATCTAATAATTGTGATTGTTGTGTCCAAGTAGGTGCATCTTGTACAGAAACACTAGCCGCATTTTCCAAATAATCTGCTAATTCTGCCATTGGTCTAGCATTATCCGCGCCAATTTTAGCGGCTATTTCCTCACGAGTGGGGGTTTCTCCATGCCACAGGGCGCTGCTGGGGTGAGGGTCATCTATAAATAGTTGTAAATTGCCTCTTTCTAGGCGAATGGCGGCGTTTTGCAGAGAAATTCCGGCAAAATACAGGAAATGACTATTGGCGCGAAAGGGAAAGGTATTAGCAGGGAAGTTGCGGGAACTGCTACCACCTGACCAGAGAACGGCGGGAAAATCAATTAATTCTCCTAATTTTTGACGACGGTGGCGGAGGATTTCTGGGAGAGAAGTTGAGATGTTCATAAATTATAAATTAGCAATTATCAATCTCTGTTATCCGAAAATTAACTCTGTATCTTACCAAAAATTACTTAAAAATTCTGATCATATAGTTCAGTATTTATCCGTTTTTTGCTATTTGGAAAATAATGATATGTTGGGGATAACTTAATCATAAATAATTCTTAATCAATCCTATATGATTTCTGAAGAAATAGCCCCATTAGATAAAAATTATAAATTTAACTATTTTTTAATTAGACATCTGGATAGACCAGTAATTCTTTTTCTGCACGGTTTCATAGGTAACATCCATGAATTTGATGAAGTCATAAAATTATTAGGTAAAGATTTTTCTTATCTTACTCTTGATTTGCCAGGACATGGTAAAACTACAGTCTTAGGAGGTAATGAATACTATAAAATGGAACCCACAGCCAAAGCTATCATCAACTTATTGGATGTATTAAAAATAGAAAAATGCTTTTTGGTTGGTTATTCAATGGGAGGAAGATTAACTTTATATCTCACCCTCCATTTTCCTGAGAGGTTTATCAAGGTTGTATTAGAATCAGCTTCCCCAGGATTACTAACAGATACAGAAAGATTAGCCCGGATTAAAAGTGATGACAAAATTGCCCAAAAACTAACAAGAATTATTGATAAACATGAGTTTAATATCTTTTTGGAAAATTGGTATAATCAGCCTATTTTTGCTAATTTTAAAAATCATCCAGCATTTCAACATATACTAGAAAGTCGGTTAAAAAATAATCCTCTAGAACTGACAAAATCTCTACGATTTATGGGGACTGGATACCAGCCTTCTTTGTGGGAAAAACTAGCAGAAAATCAAATTCCTTTACTTTTGCTAGTTGGTGAATATGATGAGAAATTTATCAATATTAATACAGCCATGTCCTACAGAAGTGAATTAGCAAAACTACAAATAATTAAGCAAGCTGGACATAATACTCACTTGGAAAATACATTGGCATTTGTGCGGAAGATTAGAAAGTTTTTGATTTAGCAATTATAACCATATCCCCGACAACCAGATCCCCGACTTAAGAGGATGTTTTAAAAGTTTTGAATGTATAAATAAACCCCTCTCCAAACCTCTCCCCGACGCGGGGAGAGGCTTTGAAACCCCCATTCCCTCGTAGGGAAGGGGGAAAGGGGGATTAGGTTACTGAAGATTATTGGTTTCATCTAATACTTTTCAAACAACCTCTAAGAAGTCGGGGATCTAAAAAGGTATGTGTTTTTTATTTTGATTTATTCAAAGAATCTGAAGACGGTGTAGAATTTGCCCCTACTGCTTTATTAGCATCTGTTAATTCTTCTTGCAAAAGCTTCTGATAAACTTGGGGTAAAAAGCGAGTATTAGAATTAGTTTCTATCCCAAATCCTAAACTTGTCCAAGTGGGAGAAAGTCGACGTAAAACTTCATTTAATTTTTTTTGACGTAGTTGTTGAGAAATATCAATTCCCCAAACCTTTGAATCATTCAACCAACGGTAAACTACTACATCTTGATACTCAGCTTCAAAACTATAATTATTCCAGAACATCAACTGCGAAGGATGGGGATGATAGCGGGGAGCAATTTCATACCAAGTAGTATTAATAATTTGATATCTACCCGCAGCAGTAGAACAATTACCTGTATTTGGCCCTGTGACAATGGTGACGCATATCTGAGGGTGACGACTAAGGTCATTTACCTGTTGACCACCATATAACACAGAGTAGGGACGCTTGGTATTAGACTCACTGAAGGATATAGTCCGCATCAAAGCACGGATATAAGGATCTCCGTCTTTCATCACTAAGGGGGGTTGTTGTCTGTCAAATACCGGATCGGTTGTTGATTGCAAATCTCCAAAAATGTACCATTGAAAAAGATACACGAAGCCCAGAAGTGCTGCGATAGGACCAATTAGTTTTTCTACACCTTTGAGTTTAAAAGTCATTAGTTATTAGTCATTGGTCATTGTTCATTGGTCATTAGTCATTGGGGAAAATATTCTCCCTTTCCTCCCCTGTCACCTGTTACCTGTCACCTATTCCCTATTCCCTGAAATAATTCCTCGAAGCTTTTGCGGGTGGCTTCCGGTTTAGCGACAATCTCGACAATTTTATTACTTGCAGCAGATTCAAACAAAGATTCAACACAAACCTGAGCCACTTTTTGCCGAGGGATGCTACCATCAAACAAAGTATCAGCGCCCTGCATAATTATGGCATCGGTGTTATCTTCATTTTTCAGTCCTCCAGGTCGGACAATTGTATAAGTGAGTCCACTTTTGTGAATGTATTCTTCAGCTTGCTTTTTCCATACTAAAATTAACCAAAACAAGTTTAGCGGATGAAAAAACTGGGAAACACACAACGAAGAAACCAGAATAAAATGCTCTATTTGCTTGGCTTTAGCTGCATCAACTAAATTTTTCGTACCTTCAAAATCGACCTTATAAGGGCCTGTTGGGTCAAAACTGGGTTTTGCACCTGTGGCGCACAGGACTACGGTACTATCACCTAATGCAGCCATTAGGCTTTCTGGTGCTAACACATCTCCCACAACTAACTCAACTTCAGGAGAGAAGATAGCTTGAGCTTTTTGCTGATCCCGCACCAAGGCACGAACCGGAATATTCCTGGCTACTAACTGTTGTACTATCCGACGACCGGTTTCACCTGTTGCACCTGCTACAAATGCTTTCATGATTAACGCTATCCTGGGAAACTAAGATGTGCTGGTTTCGTTCTTAATTGTAGTGATTCTATGGAGTTGAAGACAAATTAGTAATGTTTTCGTGAAATTTGCATTTTTGTGTGAAAAAACTATCCCTCATTGGGAATCATTAGTATAGACAAACTTTTAACTATACAGAAAACGTACTTATGGTAGCAAACAACTGGGAATTTCAAACCTTGGAAATAACTGAATCAGTTTTACCAACGGATTCAAGCGTAGCCTCAGATGAAACACCAGCAAAAGAAGCTCATGGTGGTCCTAGCAGATTCCATAGTCGTCATCAAGACTGCATGGAAATGTATGCCCCTAAAGAACAGGTTGCTGAGTATCTGAATTCCCATTCTTCATGGTTTGTACGCTGTGCTGAACCGATGAGGGTGGAACCTTTGGGACAAAATGGCTATGCGTTGGTAATTGGTCGGTTTGGTTCTTTTGGTTATGAAGTTGAGCCAAAAATTGGTTTGGAATTGTTAGCCCCACAGCAAGGTAAATACCACATCCGCACAATTCCTATCCCTGACTACCAAGCTCCCGGTTATGATGTGGACTATAATGCGTGCATGGAATTAGTAGAAAGTTTGCCGGGGATAACAAAGGTGGAATGGGAATTATATTTGACGGTTGAGCTTCATTTTCCCAGATTTATTCAGCGATTACCCCATTCTTTAATTCAGTCTACAGGCGATCGCCTACTTAATCAAATTGTCCGTCAAGTATCCCGTCGTTTAACTCGCAAAGTCCAAGAAGATTTTCATCAATCTCTCGGTGTTCCCTTTCCTGTTAATTCTAAGAAAAAGCGTCATAGGTGACAGGTGACAGGTGACAGGTGAAAGGTGACAGAGTTGAAAGTCATCAGTTGTTATTCTCCTCCTGCACCCTGCACCCTGCACCCCTGCTTCTTCTGCCTCCTGCCTCCTGACTATGCTTTACTAATAATTCTGAGGACGATTTCTACGCCTGAGAAAGCTTGCCAAATAAATAACCCTAAAATCCCAAAATTAAGAAGAATATGAGTCGCACGCGCCCAATTTGCTCCTTTTTGCATAAAGGGAGACAAGGACGCAGAAAATGCGATCAAACCTGTCATCCCTAAGCCAGCTAACAGGTGGGGTCCAACAAACAATTTACCGTTATTGATGTAAGTGACTGCCATGCCACCAATTGAACCTGCTACCATCAAAGCTAAGATGATAGACCCAATTTGGTGGTGTTTAATTGTATATTTGCCTTTAATCAATTCTTTCTTTTCTTCACCCTGAGCATTTCTGGTACGCTGTACTTGTAAACCTAAGTAAGCTGCATACAAGGAGAGTGCTAATAGTATCCACATCATTGCTGGGTGAAAGAAGTTCAACCCGTATTTCACTTCTGGAGAAAGTTCTAGACTCATCGCCTGGTTATCCAAATTATTAAATCTTAATAAAACTTAGCATAAATTGATTCCAGACTATTCTTTGTTCTTGTCTATTGCCAAAGTGCTGAAACAGGCTCAGACTAAATTTTAAGGCTAAATTCAGCAATATCGGCCTGTGCGGGATTTCTCTTATGACTGAAAACAATAATAATCTACTGATCAAGGCGGCAAAAAGCGGCGATATCAAGCGGCTTTGTGAACTACTGGCAACTGGTGCTAAAGTGGATGCGTGCGATCGCAATGGCACTACAGCATTAATGTTTGCGGCTAATTTAGGTTATACAGAAATAGTGCGATCGCTCCTAGATTTTGGCGCTAATATCAACCTACCTAGAAAAACATACCGTTTAACAGCGTTAATGTTGGCAGCTAGTAATAATCAGGTTGATATTGTCAAGCTTTTAATATCTAGAGGTGCAGATATAAATGCCATTAATGAAGATGGCAGCACAGCTTTAATGGCTGCCGCCCAAAAAGGGCATCTTGATGTAGTACAGGTTCTCTTAGCTGCCGGTGCTGATGCCAATATTACTGATAAAGATGATGATAACGCCCTCAAACTGGCAATCAAACAAGGCTACACAGCAGTTGTTCAAGCCATAATACAAAATGGTAAGTTTGTCAATACCCCGGATGCAGAAGGTGAGACACCCTTAATGATAGCCGCAGACTGGGGATATTTGGATGTAGTACAAACACTGTTGTTACATGGGGCTGATCCCAATTTAAAAAACGCCGATGGTAGCACTGCAATGTTAGCAGCCGCTGCCGCAGGCCATAGTAATATTGTTGCAGCTTTATTAGATGCAGGTGCAGAAATTAATCACCAAGATAAAGAAGGTGAAACCGCTCTGCACTTTGCTGTTGTGGAAGAATACCTAGATATAGTAAAAATCTTACTGCATCGGGGTGCAAATGTAGAAATTAGAAATCATCTTGGAGATACACCCTTACTTATAGCAGCATTCCAAGGATATAGCGAAATAGTAGCAGCTTTAATGGGTGCAGGAGCAGATGCGAACAAAAAGAACTTTGGTGAAGTTGCCCTCACATTGGCAGTATCTCAAGAACACACCCAGACAGTCAAAGTATTACTTGACTATGGTGCTAATATCAATGCTCTAGCAGATGATGGTAAAACTGCTTTAGTTAAAGCTTTAGTCGGCAACCATCCAGATATATTCAAGCTGCTGTTAGAAAAAGGAGCAGATGTAAATTTTCAAGACTCAGCAGGTGCAACGGTTTTAATGTGGTCTGCTGCTGAGGGTTATACTCAAGCTGTGCAGATGTTAATTACAGCCGGAGCAGATGTAAATTTAAAAAACCAAGGTGGTTATACAGCTTTAATGATTGCTGAATTTAATAGCTATCGCACAATTGCCCGAATTTTACGACAAGCTGGGGCGCAGGACTAATATCAAGCGTTTTTTTGAGCAAAACTCCGCCGTAACTGTTGTGAAGTTGCTACGACGGAGAAATAAGAAATTGAAACACCAAGATCAAAAGCTTGCGCTACAAGGGTGGAAAAAAGTAAACATGAAGACTTAATTTACCTTTTGCCTTGTTTTGTCTATCCCTCGATGTTTCCTACTGTGCTAGATTTACTTAATATATCGGTTTTTCTTTTGGGGAAAGTATTAAAATTATCATTTTTGATGTATCAAAGTGTACAATAATAAAAAATCAATCTTTCTTAGGTGTGATTTTCTCTTGATTTATAAGCTTTTCAAGCAATTCTTTATAAATAATTAAATTTCTTCTTAAATAGCATTAAATGAGCCAATTGTGCAAGTAGATTTATTGTTTCCACAGGTTTTATGGGTGGGTATCGGTTGTCAAAAACGAATTTCTCCCCAGTTAATTAGTGCAGCAATTGAGAAAGTCTTTCGAGAATATCAGCTTACCCATACTGATATAGCGGGTATTGCTACCATTGATATTAAAGCGTCTGAATTTGGTTTAAGAGAATTTTGTCGAATAAATAATTTGCCTTTAAAAACCTTCACGGCAGAAATTCTGGCTGGTGTCTGTGTTCCTAACCCTGGAAAAATAATTACAGAAACCGTGGGAACACCTAGTGTAGCAGAGGCATCTGCTATTATTGCTGCTGCTCAAATGACTTCAGAAGTGACGTTATTAGTTCCCAAGCAAATTTTTCGTTTACCAGGGGAAGCTGGGGCAGTTACGGTAGCTGTTGCAGGAATAGGGAATAGGGAATAGGGAACAGGGAACAGAAAAATTAAAAATATCCTGCCTCCTGCCATATTCAGTCAACAACTCTGAGAAAATAGTTAATAATACTAGAAACAATTGCCAGCACAATAGAGCCGAGAAAAGCAGGTACAAAACCTTGAATTTCAAAGCCAGAACCGGGAGTGATAGCACTTGCCAACCACAGAGTTAAAGCATTGATAACAAAGGTAAATAAACCAAAAGTAATCAAGGTGATGGGAAATGTTAACAAACTCAAAATTGGGCGAATAATAGCATTTACCAAACCGATGACAATAGCAGCAAATAAGGCCGCGACAAAAGTCTTGATAATGAAACCTGGTACAATTTGAGATGTGATTAATAATGCTAACGCTGTACCAAGCCAAGTTAATAAAAAGTGTTTCATCTCATGTTTTTTTGAATAGTTATCAAATAGCAAAATTCAGACCGCCTTCTGCCCCCTACCTGAAGTATCAGCCTAACGTTGCTGGGGCAAGCGCCGCACGAAAACTTCCCAAGTAGCTCCACCAACAACGCCATCTGCTTGTAACCCGTAGCGAGTTTGAGCAGCTTTGACTGCGGTTTCAGTGGTAACACCAAAGTCACCATCTATAGAGCCTTTCAAAAAACCCAAGGTTTGTAGTAGTTTTTGTAACTTAGTTACTTCTGAGCCACGGTTGCCTAAACGTAAAATAGGCCATCCTGCCGGGGTGTATTGAATGTTAGGATTTTGCTGATTGGGTGGTGTCGGACGAAAGCTCGTGTTAGGCTGATTTTGGGAAGTTGTAGTTGGTTTGGGAGCAGTCGGTTTTCGGAGAACTGTGTTATTAATAACAGTGTTTCTATTGTTTTGAGTAGGAACACTCAAGTTATTGCTGGCGGTGGGTTGCACACCAGAGGAATAGGTATTGGCAGCAACGTTTGATACATTAGGGAAAAGTTTTTGCCAAGTGATAGCATCTACAACACTATCTGGATTCAAGCCAGCGGCTTGTTTAAATTGGGAAACAGCCCTGGCTGTACCTTCTTGATAAATACCATCTACTGCACCTGTGTAAAAGCCTAAAAGTGCCAGTGCTGCCTGAAGTTCCGAGACAAGTTGACCTTGGCTACCAAGTTGCAAGGTGGGGCGGTTGATGTTACCTACGGTGCTGATTTGGGCAATTTGTATAGGTGCTGCTATTGATGGCATCGCAGAGGAAGCAATCAGTACAGGTGTAACGTAAAATAAAAGTGAGTAATACGACTGTTTTTTTCTTAAGTTGTGGGAAATACTCTTAATCAGGCTATATTTCATGGAATTTACCTGGGATATTGTCATGCTCATCTTACATTTGATGCGATCGCCACAATAACTTTACTGTGGAGACCTGATAGCAGGTGACAGGTGACACCTGCAAATTGCTGTAATATAGTGATCCGATTTGATTTATGTCCGCGTAGCGTGGCGTTAGCCATATTTTTCGTAGAGGCAGGGAACAGGGAACAGGGAACAGGTAAGAAGATTTTCCGTGTGTACTGAGTCTTGTTCAATAATCAAATAGGAGTCCTATATAACGGATAACTGTTAACTGTTAACTGATTTTATTGCTTCCTCTTGACCAACTAAAGACACATAAGGTTCCTGTAAATATTTATTAGCGGCTGTCATCGCTGACTTAGGACTGACTTTGTGAATCAGTGCGGGAAATTCCTGATCAAATTCAATTCCTAAGCCCAAAATTTCATACCATCCATATATTTGAGCAATTTGCCCGTTAGTTTGCTTACCCAAGGCATACTGTCCGAGAATTTTATTCTTGGCTGTTTGTAGTTCATCGGCAGATAGTTCAGTATTACATAGTCGTTCTACTTCTTGGCGCAATCCTTGGAAAGCGATACTGGTATTTTCTGATGCAGTTCCCATATAAACTATAAATGAAGCGGGAAACAGCCGAGTAGAGTAAATAGCAGATACTTCGTAAGCTAAACCCCGTTTTTCTCGTAATTCCACAAACAAGCGGCTAGAAAGCCCATTTCCCAAGTATGTAGATAACAATTTGAGGGCGGCGTATCCGGGGGCGCTGACTGATGGACCCATATAACCCAACATCACAATTGATTGTTGTGTATTTAAGGGTTTGAGGCAGGATTTTGGTGTAACAGAAATTGCAGGTAAATCTAGTATATGACGTGGTTGAGTTGGTGGGAACCAATCACCAAACACTTCTGCGACTAACTCTAGTGCTGCTTCTGGTGTGATGCGTCCAGCAATGCTAATTACTATGTTGTCTGGACGAAAATGAGTTTGGTGAAATTCTGTTAAGTCTACACGAGTAATGCTGCTAATAGTTGTTTCTGTACCTAAAACCGACAGAGAATATGGGTGTTCTTGGTACATGGCTTGTCGCATTTGTTCAAAAGCCAAGTTAAAGGGTTGCTCTTTTTGAGAGCGTATATCTTGTAGTGCTAACCGCTTTTCTAGTTCTATTTGGCTTTCGGGAAATGTGGGCGATCGCAATAATAACGCCGACAGTGCTAAAATTTCGGCAAAATCAGCAGTTACTGTTTTCAAAGACAGCAAAAAATAATCAGTACCCGCATCGACACTTAAACTTGCTCCCACAGACTCGACTTTTTCGGCAATTTCTAAGCTCGATAAACCATCACAACCTTTTGTCATTACTGCTGATAACAAATGTGCTAAACCTGCTTGTTCTCGATTTTCATAACAGCTACCAGCACGGATAAAAATTCTCCCGGCAATAATATCTGCTGCTGAGTTTTCTGCTACCAATACAACAATGCCATTTGGTAATACAGTGCGATGGATAGAAGACTTAGAATTATTTATATTTTGCATTCTCACTCAATAGGTTAATGATTAAAGGAGGCCGGAGGCAGGAGGCCGGAGTCAGGAGTCAGGAGTCAGGAGTCAGGATATTTTTAATTTTTCTGTTCCCTATTCCCTTCTTACTGTCCCCTGTCACTTATTAATATGGTTTGAGAACAGTAACTGCGTAATTTTGCGGTGAAAGATAATTTTGTGCTAATTTTTGCAGTTCTTGAGTATCAAAGGACTGAATTTGCTGAGGATAAGCAACGGCTAATTCAGCTTGGGCAATGGTATTATAGTAACCATAAAGGGATGTTAACTGATTGGGTGTTTCCGTTGCAAAGGCATATTCATTACATAATGATCTACGGATGCGGTTAAGTTCTTGCTCGCTAATACCTGTAGTTTGCAAGTTATGTAAATGCTCCTGAATTAAAGACTCTACTCTTTCCAGATATTCTGCTTCTAACCAAGCGGTAATTGTCAATAAACTTGATTCCCGTTGTAAGGAAAAATTACTGCAAATTGCCTGTACCAGTTGTTTATCTTCCCGTAAATCATGCACTAAGCGGGAAGTCCTTCCTTGTCCTAATAACACCGTTAGCAAATCTAAACCATGGGTGTCTCTCAGTTTTTCTACTCCTGGTGCTATCCACGCCATCATTAACCGTGCTTGCTCCAGGCGTGGTAAAATTAGCTCTTGTCGATGAATGCCTGTAATTACTGGTGCTGGTATTTTCTCTGATGGGGGACAATCAGCGCGATTGCTTCCGGCAGTGCGCTCCCCCTCTCCGGTAAAATCTGTAAAAGTTTTATTTACCAATTCCCAAGCTGTTTCCTGTTCCACTCCCCCCACAATCACAACTGTCATATTTTCCGGTTGGTAGTGGGAACGATGAAAACACCGCATCGCTTCTGGTGAGTGCTGCATTAAATCTTGCTCAGTACCTAATACAGAACGTCCGTAAGGGTGGTTTTGATAGACGTTTTTCAGCAGCGATTCAAATCCTATGGCATCGGGATCATCAGCACCAGAGCGAATTTCCTCTAATACTACATCTCGTTCGCGGATAAATTCATCTTCGGAAATTGCTGCATTGAGCAAAAGTTCGCCTAAATGGGGTAATGTATCTCCTAAGTAAGGAGTAGCTGTAGCCAGGTAGTAATGAGCATAATCATGGCTCGTAGCTGCATTACTCACACCACCCATCTTCTCAATGTTATAATCAAACTCCCCAGGAGCTAAGGTGGCTGTACCTTTAAAAATCATGTGTTCTAAAAAGTGTGCCATCCCAAACCAAGGTTCTGGCTCTAAGGTCGCTCCAGCACGAACCCAAACATCTGCCACTACTACAGGGGTAGCAGGTATTTCCTGATGAATAAATGTCAAACCATTATCTAGCTGAAAAACCGAGGCTGGAAACACTGTGTTAGGTAGGTATGTTGTCAATTTTTTGTAGCTTCAATCACAATTTAACCCAATTGTGTCATCTTAACTCTGAATTTTACTTCATTTAGAATCAAATTATACAGATTTTTGTCTTTAAACTGAAGTGCCAACCAAGGAAAAAAGATGGTGAGTTATGGGCTATCTTCAAAACCCCTTTTTTGACTTTAAATAACTTGAATAACCTTTAATATTTGCGTCTTTGAGTATTTGGGCAAAATGAAATTATAACCTTGGGGTTTAGCATTTCTAAAGCCCTAAAACAGCAATGATAGAAAAATACTTATAAAAATACTCTCAGATTATATAGAGATAATACCAGAAAAAAGAATTATGTCAATATCAATGGCTGAAAAAACCTAAATTCGTGAAATTATTGACAACAGTCTCAATAATGTTGAAAATATGGGCTACTTATTGCGAAAATGAGAAGAATTAACTTTTTTATAAAAATCGATATTAAAAAAACTGAACAATCATATAGCAGTTCCCATGCTCGTGAGATACAAGGTTTTTTAGTTTAAGGGAACTCTTAACAGGGAACAAGGAATAAATTGATGTGTACTTCATTAGACTGGAAAACGCTATATCCCCGACTTCTGAAATCAATTCATCATTTATTTATAGGATAAAAAAGAATTCGGGGATCTTATATTTCAGCACTTGTTAAACAATTATTCTGACTCCTGACTCCTGACTCCTAATTTAAGTACCTGAGCAAAATTAATTGCATATTTTTGGAACAAATACAAATTCCTGTAGTGCTTATCTGTTCCCTGTTCCCTGTTCCCTGTTCCCTCTCCTAAATGTACATTTATTCTGCACAACTACTTAATTGAAATTGCGGTTTTTCATCCGTTCAGCACTGCCTGTAGGAATAGCGGCAATTAATTTTTGTGTATATTCTTCTTGTGGTTGAAGATAAATACTTTCAGATGTACCAGATTCGACAATTTTACCTTGATTCATGACTAAAATGCGATCGCTCATAAATTTCACCACACTTAAATCATGGGAAATAAAAATATAAGTCAATTTAAAATCATGTTGCAATTCTTTTAACAAATTCAAAACTTGGGCTTGTACCGAAACATCCAAAGCAGAAACCGACTCATCACAAATAATAAACTTAGGATTTAAAGCCAAAGAACGAGCAATACAAACGCGTTGACGTTGACCACCAGAAAATTGATGGGGGTAGCGTTTCATATCATCAGCACTCAATCCCACCCTTTCTAAAAGTTCTACTGCTCTTTCTCTTCGTTGTTGTTTTGTTTTTCCCACAGAATGAATTAATAAAGGTTCCATAATCGCTTCCCCAATTTTCATTCTAGGGTCAAGGGAACTAAAGGGATTTTGGAAAACTATTTGCATTTCCCGTCTTAATTTTTGTAGCGGTTCTCCTTTGAGAGTGGTGATATTTTGCCCATCGAAAATAATTTTACCAGCCATCGGTTGAATTAATCTGAGCAAAGTTCTACCCAAAGTAGTTTTACCACAACCAGATTCTCCCACCAATCCCAATGTTTCCCCTGGATAGACATCAAAAGAAACGCCATTTACTGCTATATGATAACGTTTTGTAGCTCCGAAAACTCCCCGAATGGGAAACCCAACTTTAAGATTATCAATTTGTAAAAGTGGTGTTTTTTGGATGAGATTTTCCACTCTTATGTTAATTTCTTCTGTAGTAACTTCCGTTGGTACTGCTGGTTCTTGGGCTTTAATTACTATTTGTCCAAATTCATCTTTCCCTGCAATCATGTAATCAGAAACTGTCAGTAATTTTTGGGGACGACGGTTAAGACTAGGACGACAAGCTACCAAACCTTTAGTATATGGATGTTGGGGATAAGTAAAAATTTCTGATGCTGCCCCATATTCAACAATTTTACCTTTGTACATCACTGCAACTTGGTCAGCAATTTCGGAAATTAACCCCAAATCATGGCTAATAAAAATCATGCCCATATCGCGGCTTTGTTGCAATTCACGCATCAACTCAATAATTGTGGCTTGTACCGTTACATCTAAAGCTGTAGTCGGTTCATCAGCAATTAACAGTGATGGATTACAGGAAATTGCCATTGCAATCATTACCCGTTGTAACTGTCCTCCAGATAGTTCGTGAGGGAAACGTTCTAGCATCGCTGCTTTTTGTTCCTTCACCAACTGCGCTAATTTAAAATCACTGGGTAGAGGCATTTTCGGGTTTGTTTCATGCCAGTTATCGAGATATTGCTGTTGAATTTTTTCATCGTTAGGTAAAAGTTTAACTTCTTGCAGACCTGCGATCGCAATTCTTTTGGCTTCCGATGCACTGACATTTTGATGCCGCATAATTGCTTCTGTCAGCTGAAAACCAATGTTATAAACTGGGTTCAAAGAACTCATTGGTTCTTGAAAAATCATAGCAATATCTCCACCCCGGTAAAGCTGCATTTCTTCAGCAGGTAAAGCCAATAAATCGATAGCTTTAGCATTTTCCTGGGGACGAAAGCAAATTTCTCCCCCACTCACCTTACCGGGATATTGCAACAAACCCATAATTGCTAGTGCTGTCACCGATTTACCACTTCCAGACTCTCCTACTATTCCTAGAGTCTCACCTCGACGTAAATTAAAGCTGATATCATCCACAGCTTTAAGCTGACTGCCATCACCGGAAAATTCAACTTGTAGATTGCGAACCTCTAGGAAAGTCTCTCTCATAGGTCTGGTGTAGTAATTAACAAGGGAACAGGGAACAGAGTACAGAAGACTATTTTATATCAAGTCCGTTGGAATAGTTATCATATCTGTGAAGGCAGGGAATTAATTGGTAATTGGGTTATTTATCTCCTTGTTCCCTGTTCCCTGTTCCCTGTTCCCTGTTCCCTGTTCCCTGTTCCCTGTTCCCTGTTCCCTGTTCCCTCCTTTTACAACTTAGGTAAAATTTCTGGAATCAAATTACCTGGGACTTTAGATAAAGCCAGATTTTGTCCTTGAATACCTAATTCAAGATGAAAAGTCCGAATTATTTTGACTATATGACTGAAAGTTGCGTGATAAGCTTCTGTATTTTTAACCAATCCTCCTAATGCTTGCACATGATTTTCCAAAGATGCTTCTAAATGCTGAGAGAGGATTTGTTTGTCCCCTTTAAAAGACGGATCTGTGACTAATTGATAATGAGCTAAACCCAAGTTATTTTGTGTCGCTAATAAATCAAAACTTAAAATATTCTGATTCAAGGAATTAGCTAAGGTAAGGGTTTCCTGATATGTCTTAATACATAATTGTAGGAAATTTTGGCGAATGTCCTTCGTTACTTGTGGTAAATTTGCTATATGCCAGTAGGCAGTACCAAGATTATTGCGTGTAGCAGCGCAAGCAGCAGGAATATTAGCTGGTGTGCGATATTTTAGAGCTTCACGGTAAAGATCAACTGCTAATTGTAAATTTTCCAATGGTTTTTCATATTGGGATAAATTCCAATAAGCCGTACCGATATTATTTTGAATCATCCCATACTTGATGGGTTCATCTTTGGGTTTGTAATAAACAAGTGCTAAATTATAAGCAGCGATCGCTTTCTGAAGATGCTCCACCGGTTGACTATATTGTCCTAAATGCCAGTACGCAGTCCCCAAATTATTTTGACAAGCAGCATACTTTAAGGGATCAATTTCTTCGGTTCGGTAGCGCAGTGCTTCATTGTAAGCTTTAACAGCTTCCTGCCAATTTTCCACAGGGTGAGAAAATCTTGCTAAATCACCATAAGCTGTCGCTAAATTATTCTGCACACGAGCATAAATTTCCGATTGACTATCAGGTGAAATTAGTTTGATTGCTAACTGATAAAACTCTATTCCCTGCTGTATATAAGTTTGCCCATCATCACTGCTCCCTGGTGTGCGGTGCAACATCCAATACAGCGTACCCAAATCATTTAAAGTATCTGGGAGTTGGGGTGAAGTATCGTCATAGCTCACAGCTTCCTGATAGGCAATAATAGCCACCATCAAGTTTTCTAAACTTGACTGTCCTTGTTCGATACGGAAGCGATAGAAAGTTCCTAAATTGTGATAAGCTACTGCAAGTTCTTCCCCAGAAACTTGCTGAATTTTTAATTGTTCAATTTCCCAAAGTAGTTGCTTTGCTTGCAAGTTTTCATTTGCATCTTCATCAATATTTGGGTTGAGTGTTGCTTCAAATAACGACATTAACTCATTACTAATATGTAGGAAAGATGAGAGTTTGGGGATAACATCATTCTGAGCAGATTTAGTAGATGATGGCTGTAATTTATCTTCCATATTTTCAGAAGGATGTCCCAGAAAATCCTCATCCTCTTCAGTAAACTTAAAATCTTGGACAGCGTTGTCTGTGATTTCCTCTGAGGTGATTGATTCATCGAGAATCGATTTTTCCAAATTGCCTAAATCTACACTTCGCAAACTAGAGAAATTTTCTGGATAACTGCGATTTTCTAAGGTTGGTGTTGGTTCTCCCGCAAAGATAAATACACCAGTCCGACACTGCCAAAATTTTGGTGCTGATTGCTGGATTGCATACAACCAAGGACGAGGAACCCAAAACAGCAAGCTAGATTCGAGAAATGGACTAGCTTCTTGGGTAGAAAAATATTGCTCGCTTAATCGAAGATAGTGCAGAAATAAACGCTGTACTGCAACTGATTGTTTCGTCAGCAGTTCTACACCCACAATTTGAAAGGCTGGTATTGGTAAAGGACGACCAGGGCTGTCTTTTGATTCTCCAACAACGGGAGGGGGATAATTCGCTAACCATTGATTTATCTGCGCTATGGGATTGGGATCATTTAAATTCAATCTCAATGTCACCAAGCGCGGATAAGCTGGCGTGCTAATTCCTCCTGTTTCTGCTGGGTGATATAGCACTTGACTGACTGGATAAGCTAGGGTAGAATGCAACCGAGTAGCTACTTGATTTCTTAAGTGTAAGTCATCACATACCGCAAAAAATATCTGTCGCCGCAAACCTATACTCAGAGCAAACTTCAGGCGTTGATACACTTGTCGATTTAAGGTAAAAATATCTGTAGTTAAAGTTTCATTCACGCTCATGGTGGCTACAAAAGCCCAAATACAATATACATACTGACCGAAAAATCTCCTTACTCTGATTTTCAAGTAAATGTATTTTGTTCAGGATGAATCAATTTTTCTAGGATTTCTCACGTTAACAGTATATATTTATACTTAAATTCCCTTTAATTCTAACAAAAAATAAAAAAATCAGGCTCATCCTAAGATGGGAACCTGAGAAATTGAAAAAATTAAATTTTATTAAAATAATTTGTTTTTAACTGAGATTGGACACGGTGAAGGCGACAAAAATCAAGCCACCAACCAAAAGCGCAGCAGCAGTTCCTAAAATAATGTAGGTGCGCTTTTGCCCATCCGTTGGGGGTTCAGCTTGATAAACCTTGGGTTCACGGGCAAAATTGTTGAGAAGACCGCCTTCTTCGTTGGTATAGGGCATGAAGTAATTCCTTGTTATCTTCTTTTATTTAATGTTACATATATTATGGTTTCACTCTCATATTAATTTATAAAACGTTACATTTAATAATATTAATTTATATTAATTATTCAGTGCTAACTATTGACAAATTAACCATTTCATTAACTTATTCAACCACAAACTAAGTTTTGACTCTATACTTTTGCTATAATAAAAATCTTGATCTTCTCTTGTAATAGAAATTTAAATATTAGAATTATGCAAAGAATATCTATAGAAAATTTTGGACCAATTAAAAAATTTGAAGCTGATGTCACAGATGTAATGCTGTTAATTGGTCCCCAAGCAAGTGGTAAAAGTACAATTAGCAAGACAATTTTTATATTTAAATCTCTTAAAGATGCAATATTTAATTATATAAGATATGCAGATAATCTGATGTATTTTGTGTCAAGCAGTCATAGATATAATACCTTATTAAGGTTTATAGAATCTAATTTTTTCGATTATTTTGGACTAAAACCAGATTGTGCAGAATTTAGAATTACATATCAATATTCAAGTGAAAAAAAAATAACAATTTATAAATCCGAAGATCATTTAGATATAGAATTAAGCTTGATCTTAGAGAATGAATTAAATTTGCTAATTACAGAAATTTCAAATTACCAAATAATCTCTAAAGAACAATATGATCTATTTAAATCATTAGAAGAATTACGAGAACTAGAATCAAACATAAGATTCAGATTTAAACTTTTCAAATCACGCATTGATCAAATATTTGAAGAAACACATTCTTCTGTATTTATTCCTGCGGGTAGAAGTTTGATGTCTACATTAACAGATCAACTTCAAGAAATAAAAAATCCAGATACATTAGACTATTTTACCAAATCTTTTGTAGAGAGAATTAATTTATTAAAAACTTACTTTACCGATGATTTAAACACTCTCATTCAAAATAAAGATATTGCTTCAGATATAGGTATTGATTTATCAAAACTATTAAAAAAAATCCTCAAAGGTGAATATAGATTTAATGCTGATCTTGATAAAGAAAGAATTTATTTTAAAAATAACAAATATGTCAAACTACAGTATGCTTCTTCAGGACAACAAGAATCTGTTTGGATTTTATTGCTGATATTTAGATATATTTTAGATAAAACGAGTGTATTTATGGTTTTTGAAGAACCAGAAGCACACCTTTATCCTGAAACCCAAAGTGATATTGTAGAACTGATCGGGTTATTAGCGAATGTTTATAATAATCAAATAATTATAACTACCCATAGTCCTTATATTTTATCGGCTTTCAATAATCTTTTATATGCTTATCAAGTAGGTAAAAATAAAGTAGGTGATGAAAGAGAAGCAGTAGAAAGTATTGTTAATAGTAAAAGTTGGATTGATCCTGATCGTATTTCAGCTTATTTTATTTCTGAAAATGGCTATGAATCAATTATTGATGAAGAACTAAAATTAATTCAAGCGGAAAAAATAGATAGCGCATCCAGTATAATTAACGACAAGTTTAATGATTTGTTCAACCTGGATGACTAACTATGTGTAACGATTTCTTTAGAAATAATGAATGTAAGGAATTTTGTGATAGCAGAAAAACCATAGTTGTTAAAGATTCAGGAAATAAACAAGAGTATAGAGTTACTAACGAAAACGGTAAAGAGATTTGTAAAATTAAAGTAGATGGTTGTTTAATTAAAGATGGTGAAAGATGTGATTATCTAATTTTATCCTGTGAAGGTAAATCAGCATTTTTTGTTGAGTTAAAAGGACATAAGTTAGAAAAATCGCTTAACCAAATAGATTCATCTATAACTAAACTGATAAGTGAAATGCAAGAATTCAAAATTTATGCACGTATTGTATTAAATAGAACTCCAAGTCCTGATATTAATAGTTCTGTAGAAATTAAACTCAGGAAACGTCTTAAACAACAAAATGGTAAAGATAGTGGTGATTTAATCAAGTATAAAAGTGGTAAATTAGAAGAAAGTATTTGAAGAGAATACCAACTGCTACTCCCAAAAATATAAATAATTGAGTGGTATCAGTAATTCTATTTTACCTTACCGCTAATTCAGGAAAAGAATTTATTTGTAATTGAGCGCGAATTTCACTAATGGGAACATTCCAAAACTGATCCCATTTTTTGGATATCAATTTAACAGGAGTATGAGAACCTAGAGAGTAACCACGGGATATTTCCATCATTAAAGGCTGGAATTTATTAGGTTGATAAAGACTAATCAAAACCATGCCAAAACTTACCAGCATAATGCTAATAGGTAGAGGAGTTTGTGCTAAAACAAAAGCTTGTAAACCCAATTCACCCATAACATCAGTATCAAACCCAGCGACTACATGATAAATATCATGGGTACTTCTCCAAAGCATCTTTAAATAAGAAATATCATCAACAACAGGAACTTTTTTATAGAAGTTAGGATCAAAGCCTCTAGCTTTCATTTCCTTAGCATAAATATGACCTAAAGTTCCTTCTGGAAGTTTGCTTAATTCATCTAAATTTATCGGTGCAGGTAGCCAACTTTCTGTAAATAAAGCGTTAATTTCAGGATCTTTTTTCAGTTCATCTACAGTTAAATGTGCTATTTCTGTTTGATCAAGTGCATCTTCAAAATCAAATACTGGATCAGTGCCATCATATTGGGTTCTTAATGCTCTTGATGCAAGAAATTGAATATAAGCCAGAAGTCCTTTATCGTTGTTATAGGTAATAAGATTATCCATGATAATTCTGCGTTTATAAATCATGAAAATATACTCTTATTATTGGAGAGATGAGAAGTATTTTTCCTGTATCAAAAGGGAGATGTATTTATACAATTAATTTTACTTTTGGTAGACATAAACAAGAGAAAAGCGGGCAAAATACCCGCCTCACAAAATTAGTGAAAATTAGCCCATAATTGTTCCAGTTAAAGGAGAACTAGCACTAGCGTAATTCTTCATTGGCATTCTTCCTGCTAAATAAGCCATGCGTCCCGCTACAGTTGCCAAATTCATCGCATAAGCCATTGCTGGGGCATTTTCAGCCAGTGCGATCGCACTATTAATTAACAACGCATCCGCACCTAATTCCATCGCTTGTGCAGCTTCCGAAGGCGCACCAATACCCGCATCTACCACCACAGGCACTTTGGCATTTTCAATAATAATCTGAATATTGGCAGTAGTTTTCAACCCTTGTCCTGAACCAATAGGCGATGCTAAAGGCATCACTGTTGCACAACCAACCTCTTCTAACCGCTTGGCTAACATCGGGTCTGCATTAATATAAGGCAATACAGCAAAACCTTCTTTTACCAACTGTTCCGCAGCTTGCAAAGTGCCAATGGGATCGGGAAGTAAATATTTAGTATCAGGTATCACTTCTAACTTGACAAAATTATTATCTTCCTGTCCTAATAACTTCGCCATTTCCCTTCCCAACCGTGCCACCCGAATTGCTTCTTCCGCCGTTTGACAGCCAGCAGTATTAGGCAACATCCAAATTTTACCCCAATCTAACGCTTCTGCTAAACCTTCATGTCCAGGTGCATTAGTTTGTACCCGTCGCACAGCTACCGTCACAATTTGACAACCACTAGCAACAACGCTTTTTTGCATTTCCTCAATACTGCGATACTTCCCAGTACCCGTCATCAAGCGAGATTGAAAGGTTTTACCAGCAATAATTAATCCTGAATCTTGTAGTTTCAGTTCCGCAGGTTGTAGATATACATTTTTACTATGTCCGTTAGTGAAATTAGCAGGATGAGTCAGCATGGATGTTGTTGTAGATGACTGGTGTTGAAAACGCGAATAATGAAAATTAGTTAGAAGGGGATCGGTTTTTTGTGACAGAATCAAATCAGCAATTAACACGGCTGTGACTGGTGCAAGCAAAATTCCATTGCGATAATGACCAGTAGCTAAAGTTAAATTTTTACAATGACTATCGCCTAAAATCGGTAATTCATCGGAGGTAGCAGGACGAAAACCCCACCACATTTCTTGAATGGGATAATCTGCTAATTGGGGATAAAGACGAGTTGCAGCTTCTAGTAAACTTTGAATTCCTGCTGGTGTGTTATCGGGAGTAAAACCCACATCTTCACTGGTTGCCCCTAGAATAATATCGCGATTACGCCGGGGGACAATGTAAATATTTTCACCAAATAACACCCGCGTTAAAGGTAACTCTGTCACAAAGTCTGGTACTCGCAACCGCAACATTTGTCCTTTGCGGGGACGCACTGGTAAAGGTAATAATTGATTTGCCCAAGCTCCAGCAGCTAAAAGATAATGGTCAGACCGAAGCAAGCCCATGTTAGTTTGGACACCTATAACTTGTCCTTGCTGTTGAGCGATCGCTTCTACTGTCACCCCATCCTTGAATTCCACACCCAAAGACACAGCAGCATTCCGTAAAACTTGGACTAAAGCACGGTTATCAACTTGGCCATCTTCAGGATACCACCAGCCCCCTACTACATCAGATCCCAAACCTGGCTGATATTCGTTAATGGCTACTTTATCTAACCAAAAGCTTGGAGACTGGGAAATTGATATTTCTCCTCTGCCCCCCTGCTCCCCTGCTCCCCTGCTCCTCTGCTCCCCTACTTTTTCATATACTGGTGCGAGGATGCCGCAAGGCCAATAACCGGTATTTAAACCTGTTAATTCTTCTAATTTGCTGATCCAGTCGGGATATAAAGCACGCGATCGCCAACACAAAGACAGCATCGCTGCATTGGCGATATTTTCCGCATCAGGCGCTAACATTCCTGCGGCCGCGTGGCTGGCTGCGGCTGTAAAATCACGGCAAACTATAGTAGCATTTGCACCGCGCAACTTCAGTTCCACAGCGCAAGCCAACCCGATAATGCCACCACCGATAATCAAAACGTCGCTAGTCATCAGTCAATAGCCAATAGTCATTAGTAAATAACTAATAACCTATCAGGACTGTTAATTGGTAATGGGTAATGGGTAATGGAATGGGTAATGGGTAATTAGGTTATTCATATTCCCATTCCCCAGTCACCAGTCCCCAGTCACCAGTCCCCAGTCCCCAGTCACCAGTCCCTTACCACAAAGCGCGAATAGGTTCTTTGTCTTGATTAATATCACCTGAACTTGAGCTAGTATCTGTTGTGGAAGTAGAAGTATCAGTAGTATTTGAGCCTTGTGTACTATCAGTAGTTCCTGTTGACTCAGTAGTAGCATTACTTTGAGCTACACTGGTGCGGCGAGTATCATCAGCAAAGTCATTCCTGTTGGTAGTTTGAGAATTATTTCTGGTAGAAGTTTCAGAATTATTTCTGGTAGAAGTTTCAGAATTATTTCTGGTAGCAGCTTCAGCATCATCCCTAGTAGCAGTGCTATTAACATTAATATTAGCTGGGAGGACGCTTGAAGCTCGCCTTCCTGGGGGGACGTTGGCGGTTTGTTGTCCACCCATAGGAAAGTTAATACCAAGCAACGTACCCAGCAAAATTGCCACGCCTCCAGCCATCAAAATTAAGGGTGTCCATCTACCCATCTTGTTTCTCTCCTTTTTAACCTTCTGGTGTCCAAACTAATTGAGACCCTTGACCCCAAAATCCATCAAATTTTGTTACTTTCACATCACCTAAAACCTGAGTTTGACAAGCTAAACGCAAGTCAGATGCAGGAGAATGGGGAGGAAGTGAACGCCGCATTTGATCACGCCAATTCACTGCGGACACTTCGCCTTCTACCTTAACCGCACAAGTACCACAACTGCCAAGACCTCGACAATTTATTACCTTAGAACCACCGTTGTGGAGGTCTACACCATTTTTTAGCAGCACTTTCCTTAAATTGGCTTGGCTTTCACACTCAATTAATTTACCTTGAGCTAGAACCTTGGGCATATTTAAATTACCAAACTAAATTACAGCAGGGAACAGGAAAAAGGCAAAAGGCAAAAGGCAAAAGGCAAAAGGCAGAAAGTAATATATTATTCCCCCCATCTCACCCCTGTCACCTGTCATCTGTCATCTGTCACCTGTCACCTGTCACCTCACTCCTGAACTTATGACCACAACTCCTTCTCCTCAACTTTGGCTCTATGACACTACTCTCCGCGATGGAACTCAACGGGAAGGACTATCAGTGTCTATAGAAGATAAATTACGCATTGCTCATAGACTCGATCAACTAGGGATACCCTTCATTGAAGGCGGTTGGCCAGGAGCGAATCCTAAAGATGTGCAGTTTTTCTGGCAACTCCAAGAAAATCCCCTCAAACAAGCCGAAATAGTACCCTTCTGCTCCACTCGTCGTCCCCACACCAAAGCCGTAGATGAACCCATGCTACAAGCGATTTTGGCAGCAGGTACGCGCTGGGTAACAATTTTCGGTAAATCTTGGGATCTGCACGTGATTGAAGGACTCAAAACCAGTCTAGATGAAAATTTAGCCATGATCCGCGACACCATTGAGTATTTACGTTCTCAAGGAAGGCGTGTGATTTATGATGCTGAACATTGGTTTGATGGCTATAAGCAAAATCCTGATTATGCTTTACAGACAATAAAAGCAGCAGCAACAGCAGGGGCTGAATGGTTGGTTCTATGTGATACAAATGGCGGAACTTTACCTCATGAAATTACGCAAATTGTTAAAGATGTTGTGCAGGTAACTGGGGACTTATCACCAATTTCCCAAATAGGAATACATACTCATAATGATTCAGAAATGGCGGTTGCTAATGCTCTAGCAGCAGTCATGGCAGGGGCAAAGATGGTACAAGGTACTATAAATGGTTATGGTGAACGCTGCGGTAATGCTAACCTGTGTTCTCTGATTCCTAATTTACAGTTAAAGCTAGGTTATAGCTGTATCGCTGAACACCAGCTAAATCAAATTACAGAAACCAGTCGCTTTGTCAGCGAAGTTGTCAATCTCGCACCTGATGAACACGCTCCTTTTGTCGGACGTTCGGCTTTTGCTCACAAAGGTGGGATTCATGTCTCTGCGGTCGAACGCAACCCATTGACTTATGAACATATTCAGCCGGAACAAGTAGGAAACCGTCGTCGCATTGTCATTTCTGAACAGTCTGGTTTAAGTAATGTTTTAGCTAAAGCCCGGACTTTGGGAATGGAATTAGATAAACATGATCCCCAAACTAAACACATTCTCCAACGGATGAAAGAATTGGAAAGTGAAGGTTATCAATTTGAAGCCGCAGAAGCTAGTTTTGCACTGTTGATGTATGAAGCTTTGGGACTGAGACAACAGTTTTTTGAAGTTAAAGGTTTTCAAGTACATTGTGATTTAGTGGAGGTGAAAGAAACTACTAATTCTTTAGCTACAGTGAAAGTAGGTGTAAATGGTAAAAATATTCTCGAAGCAGCAGAAGGTAATGGTCCGGTAGCAGCTTTAGATGCTGCTTTGCGTAAAGCTTTAGTGAACTTTTATCCGCAAATTGCTGACTTTGAGTTGACAGATTATAAAGTCAGAATTCTCAACGGTAATACAGGCACATCGGCAAAAACACGCGCTTTGGTAGAATCGGGAAATGGTAAACAACGTTGGACAACTGTAGGAGTTTCTACAAATATTTTGGAAGCTTCTTATCAGGCTGTAGTTGCAGGTTTGGAATATGGTTTGTTGTTATATTTTCAAGCTGAAAAGGCTGTGAAGGTTTAGCCGTTTAGAGATTTTGTAGAGACGTTTTTTTAAATGTCTCTACTAAGAATTTGAATTGTCTGATTAGCGTAGCGTGGCGAAAGCCATATCAGGATTTACAGGATTTTAGTCTGTAGGTTTGATTGCGATCGCCTCAACTCACATCTTGCACCTGGAAATATAAATATCAAAACCACAACTACGTAAGAAGGAAATCAGCCACTGAATATTTTGACAACCTACCCAAATCCAGTTATCCTGTTAAAACACAAATTAAACCAACTTGAAATCATTAATATAAATCACGTCTGCAATTGATTTAGGATTGTCAATTGACAAATGCTCCTTTTGGGCAGGAAAATAAATTTTTTGGTAATCATCAATTATCTGTTCTAATGGAATGCCTTCTTGATTTCGCTGGATTGCTCTCTCCAAAGCAGTTGCAAATGAACAATCAATCCAAATCTTAAAATCATAGAAATGTTGGAGCGATCGCTTCAGTAAAAATATCCCTTCAAGCACAATTACATCCACATTTTCAAATTGATAATTATAGGTTTGTGATATACCTGTAATTCCTGTTAAAACGGTCGTTAAATTAATCATCCGCTGATTTTTTAATGGTAGTATTAATTGCTGAAATAGATCATCAAAGTGAAAAGCATGATGATAAAAATGCTGGGCTAGATTTTCAGAATTAAATCGCTCACTTGGTAACTTATGCCAAGCATCTAAATTAATTGAGACAGCATTAACATTTTGATGATTGAGAGCAGTTATTAATTTTTCAGTAATATAACCTTTACCAGAACCATCAATCCCACTGACAGCAACTAAAAAACCTCTATCTACTGACAATTCTGATTGCTTTTGGAGGATAGAATCAGCTAAATCTTGAATATTCATGATTATTTTTCACCTTTTTTTGTTAATTGATAATCCTCAAAAATTACCTCATATCCATTTCCTTGTGGTGATGCACACATTATTCCGACTTGAATATCTTGCTCGACTGGAAAATAAGCCATT
Organism: Anabaena sphaerica FACHB-251; assembly: GCF_014696825.1. NCBI lineage: Bacteria > Bacillati > Cyanobacteriota > Cyanophyceae > Nostocales > Nostocaceae > Anabaena > Anabaena sphaerica. The sequence goes on from NZ_JACJQU010000015.1 coordinate 63,108, forward strand.
CTCAAGGGAACATAGCGAGAATTTTCATCTAAATAAGCGATATGAATAGCCTCTTGACATCGCTCAACCCGTAGCTGAAAAATATCAGGAGGATTTAACAAAGGTGTGAATGACCAATCTGAATAGTGATGAGTGACCACAGCACTCAGATTTTGTACTCCATCTACATATTCAATTCCAGTTTTAATCCAATGTTTTTCATCAGCACGAATCATAATTCCTGCCTGATCATATAAGTCTTTGTATTTGCCTTTTATCTTGACATCAACAACAAAATCTGTACTCACTCGCTCAAAGTAGAAATGTCCACTATCACGAATAAAACCATAATGAGTTATCCGCCAAAAATCGGTTTTTGGTGCAGTTGTAACGATGATTTGCTGGTCATAGTGTGACCAATTAGCAGGTTGATTAAGCCATTCCATAGTTTTTGCTATTTTAGATGTAAGGGAATAATTTGTGTAATTTTACCGTGAGTAGATGAGTTTAAAAAAATATAACGATTGTTCAAACTGCTCTAAGGCACTACTGGACGTTTTTATGAGAATAGTTTCTGTCCAATTGATTAATTACAATCGCTATTACTAATGTGGCAATTCCTAATATTTTGGGTGTGGTAATCGGATATTTAATAGCAGCGAACCATCCCAACTGATCAATTACCATTGACATAAACATTTGGCTAAATACTACAACTAAAGTAGTGGTGGTTAAACCCAATTTCGGAACTATTAAGGTACTTAAGGTTACAAAAATTGCACCTAGTAAACCGCCTAAAAATGCCCACCAAGGAGTAATAGAAAGTAAGTCAAGATTGCAGGGTTTGAAAATACCAAGTCCTAGCAGCAATGTCAGGATACTAAACCCAACTAAAAAATTAATGGTTGCTGCGGCTATTGGAGAGTGGAGTATTATCTTTAATTGGGCATTGACGGCTGTTCCAATTGTTGAAAAACCACCAGCCGAACCAGCGCCAAGCAATGCTAATAAAATATCCATAATGATGATACTGAAAAGTATTAGGTTGGTAGCGAAAGTAAAAAAATTGCTACAATTAACAGTGCTATAACTAGACGACGATTAGCTGTGAGGCGACGGCGGTTCACTCCCAACCAGCCAAAATGGTCAGTCACCAAACCAGTAATTGCTTGTCCACATATAATTAGCCCCTGAGTTAAGGTAGTCCCCAAAATAGATGTGAAGTAAGCACTGGCGGTAATATACCAAACTCCAAATAAACCACCCATCAGAGTCCATCGGGGAGCTTTGGCTAAAGCAGACCAATCTGGATGACCAAACCAACCTGTGCATAACAAACTAATCAACGCAATTGAGCCGACAAGGTAAGAAATATCTGCGGCTAGGGGTACAGAATTGAGCGATCGCGCTAATTGAGCATTGAGATTGCTTTGAATTGGCAATATAGCACCATTCACCAATGCCAACAGCACATATAAGTAGCTTTGACCATTAGGAACAGATCCCTGAAAACCTAGACGTATGGGTGTCATGGCTGTTGTTTTGTGTGGAGGATAGAAAGTTCTTGAAAATATATCTTGATATCAAGATACTTAAAATAAAGATAAATGTCAAGAATCTCGATGTCAAGATAAAATGGCAATATGAACAAAGATCGAATTGACATCATTCTTGAGGAATGGCAACAGGAATTGCCGCAGTTGGATACTTCAGCCATAGGGATAATTGGGCGTGTACTACGAATTGCCCGTCTTCTGGAAAAGCACCGCGAAAGCATACTGGCTGAGTATGGCTTGAACGTCTGGTCATTTGATGTGTTAGCCACACTGCGACGACAGGGACAACCTTTTCGCTTGAAACCTACTGAACTTTATAGTTTGCTCATGCTGTCTTCAGGCGCAATGACAAACCGGATTGACCGCCTAGAACAAGATCAGATAGTAACCCGTGTCCGTGATGCAGAGGATCGGCGCAGTGTAATGGTGCAACTGACTCCTAAAGGAATACAGCTTGCGGATACTGTGATGCCTATTCTGTTTGAGAAAGAGAAACAACTGTTATCTCAATTCACGGCTGATGAATTGCAACTATTCATCCCCAGGCTGCGTAAGCTACTTATGTTACTTGAACAGGAATAAGTAATCTAGGAAAACTAGAGTAGGGAATAGTGTCGGTCAATGCTGATGGAGTGTGGCAAGGAATAAAATTTCCATGACTGTTCAAAATCTATAAAGTATTGAGCCGAGATTCCCATACTTTTGGCGAAACATTATTTAATAATAAAGTGAGGGAAAAACCCGATTTTGGATCTAAGCTGGAAATTTTTCTGGATTCCCCTGAATAGGAGAATGATATTAAAACAGGATCAATCATTCTATTAAGTTCTCTAAATCCTCTAATCCTGTAAATCCTGATATGGCTTGCGCCACGCTACGCTATCAGACAATATAATATACTGTATGAAAATGAATAGTATAAAAATAAATATAAATGCTAAATCCTATTAATCCTTTAATCTTAATAACCCTGATTCAGATATTAATGGAAGATTCTCATCCTTCTCACTTTCCTTACTAACACCCAGAATAAGAGGGTGAGGAAACCTCTACTGCCTAAATGCCCACAGCGGCTTTGATGGATTTGTTAGACTAAACACACCAGGATTTTTCAGTCACATCTCTGATAACGCCAGCAGACGAGGCTATTCATGCTTACAAATACCCTACTTCTTTCCAATCAACTCCCAAGTTTACAGTATTCATCCACAACAGAACGCTTCGATGACACTTGGGAAGCGCCCCTGGCTACCCTTTTGGGACTAGGACGCGCCGCTGGTGCTGATTTTGTAGAATTCTTTTTAGAACGTCGTAACTACATTAGTTGTTTAGCTGAAGACGACACCATCACCAGTATCTCACCCAGTTTAGCTACTGGTGCAGGAGTGAGAGTATTTCGCGGCAAAGGTGACTGTTACGTTAGCACCAATAACCTGACATTTGCAGGCTTGAAAGCAGCCTTAGAAAAAGGTTTGTCTATCCTGGGATTACAACTACCCGGACCTGGTGCTTTCATCCCCGAAATCAACCTAGAACTACTCAGAGACTACGCCATCAAACGTGGTAAAGATGGCTGGCTACCTCTGTGCAGTTCTATCCGTGAAATGGGAGAAATTCTCCTTGATGGTACTGCCCAACTCAACAAAAAAGCTACTCACGTCCAATCACGCCGCGCTTCTTATTTCCGTGACTGGCAAGAAGTATTAGTTGCTGGTAGTGATGGCACATTTGCCCGTGATATTCGCCTTACCCAGTCCGTCGGCTTTAATATTCTTTGTGCTGATGGTGCTAACCGTTCTTCTATTGCTGAACGAGCAGGTAATACCAGTGATGCTAACTTCCTGAGAACTTGGGATTATCAACAAGCTGCTGAACACATCGCCGAATCTGCGGGTAAAATGCTCTATGCAGATTATGTCGAGTCAGGTAATTACCCCATTATTATGGCCAATCATTTTGGCGGAGTAATTTTCCATGAAGCTTGCGGACATCTATTAGAAACTACCCAAATTGAACGAAAAACTACTCCATTTGCTGATAAAAAAGGCGAAAAAATCGCCCATGAAAGTTTAACAGCTTGGGATGAAGGACGCGCTGACAATGCCTTCGGAACAATTGATATGGATGACGAAGGAATGCCCGCCCAAAGAACTCTCTTAATTGAAAAAGGCGTTCTCAAAAACTTCCTTGCTGACAGAACTGGTTCAGTGAGAACCGGACACCCCAGAACTGGCAGCGGTCGCCGTCAAAATTACACTTTTGCGGCTGCTAGTCGCATGAGAAACACCTATATTGATAGCGGCGAATACAGCAATGAAGATTTATTTGCTTCCGTTGATAAAGGTATTTATTGCAAAAAAATGGGTGGCGGAAGTGTTGGTGCAACAGGTCAATTTAACTTTAGCGTTGATGAAGCTTACTTAATAGAAAACGGCAAAATTACCAAACCATTAAAAGGCGCTACTCTCATCGGTGAAGCCAAGGAAATTATGAACAAAATTTCCATGTGTTCCCAAGATTTAGAACTAGCTCCCGGTTTTTGTGGTTCTGTTAGTGGCAGTATTTACACCACAGTAGGACAACCTCATATTAAAGTTGATTCCATCACCGTTGGCGGAAGATAATTTTAGATTTTAGATCCTGTGAACAAAAAGATCCCCGACTTCTTTTTTGATCTTTCAACAAATTATTATATTCTTCTTAGAAGTCAGGGATCTGAAACTGGTAATTAATTCTTTTATTCCTTTGCGCCTTTGCTCCTTTGCCTCTTTGCGCGAAACTCCAATCTTAAAATCCAAAATCGCATCATGCCAAAAATAGAAGAAATCGCAACCTACGCCCAAGAAAACGCTGCCAAATTAGGCATTAAAAAATTTGACATTTACGGTTCAACCGTAGATGATACCAGCGTTCAAGTTGACCAGGGAGAACCCAAACAAGTTAAAGCTTCCAACCGTTCTGGGGTAACAGTTCGGGTTTGGAACGAAGAAAATACAATGGGTGTTACTAGCACCACAGATGTAGACCCCAAAGGATTAGAATTAGCTTTACAAACTGCTTACGAAGCTAGTTTTTTTGGTGTGAAAGAAAACGTTCCTGATTTTAGTCCAGAAGCAACAATTCCCATCGAAAACAACACCAAAGAAAAAGCATCTCCAGCACCTGTTGCTGAACTAATCGAAAAACTATTAGTAGCAGAAAAAGAACTTTTAGCGGCTCATCCTGCTATTAAAGGAGTGCCTTATAATGGTTTAGCACAAAGAGATATTGACCGTTTTTATCTCAATAGTGATGGTGCTTTAAGAACCGAATCTCATTCCTTGGCTTCAGTTTATCTTTACAGTAAAACTGAGGAAGAAGGGAAAAAACCCCGCAGTGCTGGTGCTTATCGAGTCAAGGAAAGTGTAGCGGATTTAGATATTTCAGGTTGCATTCAAGAAACAGCCGAGAAAACTATCAGTCATTTGCATTATGAAAAAATCAAAACTGGTAAATATCAGGTGGTTTTTTCTCCTGAAGCTTTCTTGAGCTTATTGGGTGCGTTTTCTAATTTATTTAATGCCCAAAGTATTCTTGACAATCAAAGTTTGTCAAAAGCTGATGATATCGGTAAGCAAATTGCTTCACCTTTACTTTCAGTTTACGATGATGCCCTACATCCGGCTAATGTGGGGGCAGAAAGTTTTGATGGTGAAGGTACTCCTACCCGTCAGGTGAAATTGATAGAAAGTGGTGTTTTATCCAGTTTTCTCCACAGTGCGGGAACTGCAAAACGGTTAAATGCTCAACCTACGGGTAATGCTAGTATTGGGGCAAAGGTGAGCGTGGGTCCCAATTTTTATCATGTTTTTGCAGCAGGAACAGCAGAGAAAGAATTGAGTTTAGAAACTGCGGAAAATGTGATTTTAATTGATGATTTACAAGCCCTCCATGCAGGTGTTAAGGCTTTACAAGGTTCGTTTTCTTTGCCTTTTGATGGTTGGTTAGTTAACAAAGGTGAGAAAACCAGTATTGAGTCGGCAACAGTAGCTGGTGATTTCTTGGAAGTCTTGAAATCTATTGTTTATGTAGAAAAAGAAGCCGAGTTAACACCTGGGGGAGTTTGTCCCAGAATTTGGGTAAGTGAACTCTCTATTACTGGGGAGTAATATACAGCAGGAGTCAGGAGTCAGGAGTCAGATAAATATTACCTGTTCCCTGTTCCCTGTTCCCTGATTAATATTTAATTGTGCCATCAGGCATTACCGCTTCCCGCAAATCAGCACCCATCAGATTTGCGGTACTCATTTCTGCTCTAATTAGATTTGCCTTGTTTAAATTAGCATTTGTCAAGTCTGTTTTAGCAAGATAGGCATCAACTAAGTCTGCTTCCATGAGGTTAGCTCCCCGCAGGATAGCGCGACTTAAATCTGCTCTACTGAGTCTAGCAAAACTCAGGTTTGCTCCATTCATTTTCGCTCTAGTCAGTTTAGCATCTGCAATCAGCGCACCATACAAATTAATATCTGTAAGTTCGGCATCTATCAGATTTGCACGTTCTAGTCTAGAATTCATCAAATTAGCACCTGATAAATTAGCGCCACTTAAATTAATATCACTCAGAGAAGCATTATTTAAAATTGCTTCACTCAAGTTAGCACCACTCAGATTAACGCCACGCAACGTTGCTTCAGTCAAATTAGCACCACTCAGATTAACTTTAGCTAAGTTAGCACCTGTTAAATCAGCACCGCGCAAGTCAGCTTTATGTAGGTTAGCACCCAGTAAAATAGCAGTGAAAACTCTCTTTTCTTCTCGCAGGTTAGCACCACGCATACACGCACCTGTGAGGTTAGCACCACTGAGATTAGCTCCCCGCAAATCGGCATTCATTAAGTTAGCATCTAGCATATCCGCTAAGGTTAAATTAGCATTTTGCAAATTAGCACCCTGTAAACTCGCACCATGCAAATCAGCATCATGCAAGTTAGCATTGATTAAAGTTGCCTGATTTAAATTAGCGCCACTGAGGTTGCTATAAGTTAGATTTGCTCTATTCAAAATTGCTCGACTGAGATAGGTAAAAATTAGGATAGCATTACTCAAATCTGCCTGATTTAAGGCTACACCTATCAAGTCTGCACCAAATAGATTTACGCCACTGAGTTGGGCTTCGATAAATTTTGTTTCTCCATCTGCATATCTCTTCAGAAGTTCATTGGCATCCATATCTTTCCCTTGCAATTACTATAAAGTTTTTCAAATTTTCCTAGACTCAAGAATGGTTTAGAATTGTCATTTATTGTTTTTTATTGAATGGATATGGTGTAGGAGGTGCTATAAGTTGACAAGTACTATCTTTGTCATTTTCATAGATATCGCTATCATCATCAGATGAAGTTATTTGATGATAAGCATTAGTGATGGTACTAGTTTCTTCAGATGAGGATTTTTTCGGCGGTTGATATTGATCTTGATTTGATGAAATATCGCCATAAAAACCCTGCATAGATTGCATGATTGCACCTGCGGCTTGAGAGTCTTCATACTGGTTACCTAGAGATATAACTGCATTATTTAGTTTAGATTCCAGTTCTCTGATAGTGGCACAAGAATCAAATACTTTCTCCAATAAACCATCCAGTTCTTCTGCTCTCAGTTTGTTCCAGTCCTCTTCTAAGAAATCAATCTTATTGTAAAAAGCAAAAAATAAGACTAATTTAGCTCTGAGTGGGTTAGTATACTGCATAATATTTTGCCGTAAATCAAATTTATTATATTCATATTTGATTTGATAGCCTGTAAATTCATCGAGAGGATTTGACGATATTTCTTGCTGAGGTTGATTAAATATTATTCCTGTTGATTCTTGTGGGTAGGGTTGATTAAATATTATTCCTGTGAATTCCTCATTGATTACATATAATTTCTCTATTTCATTTAAAATGATATTGGCAACTAGAGAGTATTCGCGTGGTTTACTTAGGGTATTGACAATTTGATAGAAAGTATAATTCAAATGTTCTATGGTTGGGTTAAAACTGTACAATTCCTGAATTAATTCTGTTAATTTGAATCTGTCTAGGATATCTTGATCATTCTGCCAATTATTTGTACAAGCACAATATATTAATTTTTTAATCCGGGTTGAGTTTTCATGCTGTTCTAAATTTTTAGCTACTTCATTGAGGGCAGATTGAGTGGTCATCAGTAAAGCTCCGGCACAGGTATCAGACAGCAATAAATTATAACTGGATTTGCGCTCCAGTGGGTAGCAAAAGTTTTCTATTATTTCAGTAAAAGTAATGTTTTGTTACGAAAAACCCTTATTTACAAAGAAGGCAGGAGGAAAGAAGTATGAATAAAAACTTTAGTTCTGGGTTTAAAGCCCAGTTTAAAAAAAGAATTGTATCGAGATACGTAGCACGAAATACAAAGCGTCCTTGCTTCAGTCCTACGTTTTTAAATGTGGGTTCCTCCTGCCTCCTGCCTCCTATCTCCTGCCTCCTGAACTAAATATCCTTTTAAAAGAGCCAAAATAGCAAAAATATAGCAATACTATGATATCCCCGACTTCTTAAAGAAGTCGCTGATCTTGGGTGGGGGAATTTTGTTGTTCACGCAGTGCTAACGCACGGATTAAGCCGGGAGCAGAGTGTACCCGAAAGGCTTATGATTGAGTGAGGAATGCTATATTTTCCCGAACCTGCAACCCCATACCCTGTCTGCACCGCAAGCTTTTCAATTTACAGAGGGCTGAGTTCTGAAAATTTGAGTTATTTTAATGGTAGAGACGGTTGATGATACATCTCTACAAGATTTCCAAGAAGTAGCTCAACTGAAAAAACATAGTACCCAGACCCCCAACTTCTCAAAGAATTCAGGAATCAATCTTCTGGGCATTTTATGTTTAATTATGTTGACCTACTTATCAAATAAATGAGCAATTTTTGTGCTATGTCTACCCAAAAACTTACCCTGCTTAGTTTTCAGGAGGTTTTATGAATAATAATCATGATATTGTAGACATACAAACTACCGATTGTTGTATTGTTGGTGGTGGACCGGCTGGAGTTGTATTATCTCTACTCTTAGCTCGTCAAGGTATTGCGGTAACGTTGCTGGAAGCACATAAAGATTTTGACCGGGATTTTCGGGGTGATAGTATTCACCCATCGGTAATGCAGATAATGGAAGAGTTGAATTTGAGCGATCGCATTTTGCAATTACCCCACACGAAAATGCACCGCCTCAGTGTAAAAACTCCCCAAGATACTGTTACTTTAGCCGATTTTAGTCATCTAAAAACCCGCTATCCCTATATCATGATGCTTCCCCAGGTGCGATTTTTGGAATTTATCATCCAAGAAGCCCAAAAATACCCGAATTTTCATTTAGTCATGGGTGCAAATGTTCAGGAATTAATGGAGGAAAATGGGGTAGTTCAAGGTGTACGTTATCGTGGACAGGGTGGTTGGCATGAAGTCAGAGCTACACTGACAGTAGGTGCAGATGGCCGTCATTCCAAATTAAGACAATTAGGTGGTTTTACATCTATTGAAACTTCACCACCTATGGATGTCCTCTGGTTTCGCTTACCTCGTCAACCAGAAGAATTTGCAGGAGGTATGGGGCGCTTCGGTGCTGGTAAAATTGTGGTGATGCTAGATCGGGGAGAAGAATGGCAACTTGGTTATGTGATCCCCAAAGGTGGTTATCAAAAATTACGTGCTGCTGGTTTGGCAGAGTTAAAAAATTCTCTCGTTGAGGTAGTACCAGAATTAAATAATCGCATCGGAACTTTACAAGATTGGTCACAGATAGCTTTTCTCTCTGTTGAGTCAAGTCGCGTTAAACGCTGGTATCGTCCGGGACTGCTACTTATTGGTGATGCCGCCCATGTCATGTCTCCTGTGGGTGGTGTGGGTATCAATTATGCAATTCAAGATGCTGTTGTTGCCGCAAATCTACTGAGCCAAACCTTGAAAAATCATCATGTCGAAATCAGCGATTTAGTAAAAGTTCAGCAGCATCGAGATTTACCTACACGTATAATTCAAGCATTTCAGACTTTGATCCAAAAGCAGATATTTGCCCCTATTCTCACTGAAAATCAAACTTTTCAGCCGCCTTTTTTGTTACGTCTACCTATTTTACGGGATCTTCCTGCGCGGTTAATTGCCTTGGGTGTTTTTCCGGTTCATGTTCAGATTTAATTCTGCCTATAGATGGCAATATTTGTCGATGGATTGGGCGAAGTTTTACAATACTGGTTTCAAGAAGTCTTGATATCAAGTCCGTTTGAATAGTTATCATATCCGTGAGGGCAGGGAATAGGTAAGAGGAAAGCAGTCATTATCACTAATTAGCCGGACTTGATATGATTCCAGGTTTGAGCGATTAGTATTGCAGGTTACTACAGGTAGTGGTAAATTGTAGGTAACGTAAGTTGATAGTTAGGGGTTAGGAGGCAGGGGACATAAGTAATCAGCAGGTTTTTTCCCTATACCCCTACATCTCATAATCGTCAAACACGGTAAAAGAAATGACTATACCGAAAAAAATATGGTTTTTATGGTACCAAGGACTTTCAGAAGCACCATTGGTTGTTAAAAAGTGCTACGAATCTTGGCAGAAATATAACCCTGACTGGGAGGTTATTTTTTTAGATGAAAACAATCTAACAGATTATATTACTCCTTCTTTACCGAAAGAAAAATTGTGCCAATTATCCAAAAATCACCAATCGGATCTTCTCCGACTTGAATTACTCTCAAAATATGGAGGTGTTTGGGCTGACGCAACTAGTCTCTGTCGAGTACCTTTAGACAACTGGTTAGGAGATTATACTCAAGCTGGCTTTTTCGCCTTTATTTACAAAACAAGAGGACACGGATGGATTTTTAGTTGGTTTCTTGCGGCTGAACCGTCTAATCCTATCATTGTAAAAATGACTCAAAGGTTCGTTTCTTTTTATTATGAAAATGAGTTTTATCATAGTGGTACAATAGCTCAGAAAAGAACTAAGTTTTTGGAGTCGTTTTTAAATCGCAAGTATAAAACAACTCGATTTTGGTCTTCATGGCTTGTCAGGAAATTTTTTAAAGTTTATCCCTATTTTATTCTGCACTTCATTTTTGCCAGTTTAATCAATTCAGATAGAGAACTTTTGGAACTATATAAAAAAATGAAACCATATTACAATACTGGCGATATGCTGGGTCAATATGGGTTGCTTCGCCATTTGACAACAGAAATTAAAGAACGAATTGATAGTAGAATTGACCCAGTATATAAGTTAAGTTGGAAGAAATTTAAAGAAGATAATTATTCTTCTTCATCTATTTTGTATTATTTATTGGAAGAGGTTAACTAAAAATGGCTCTACCGAACCAGGAGTTACGCAAAACAGAACGAAAGTAGCGGTAATATATCTTCGGGAAGCAAGCTATATGAATTACCGCTACGCAAGAATCAGGTTTTCAGCCCCATCGTGCGTAAGTCCTACGAACTTAGAGTGCAAGTTTTGGGATTTAATGGTATAATTGTACTATTCATGCAGAATAAAATGCTCGTTCTGGTCAGGCGCAGTTCCTGAACAGCTATTTAATAGTTGTTCATAGTTCTCGCTTGACTTTTGTTATAGCAGTTTGGATTTTAGATTTTTGATTGAGAATACCCTTCTGTGTCCGGGTTTTGTAGAACCATTTGTCACAATCATTTTTCAAATTGGTATTATGGTGGTCAGCCCAAAAAGGCAATAATTCGATTAGGAGGAAATAAAATATATGAACAGTTGTATTTTAATGGCTGAAATTTATGATGCTCCCCAACTGCGTCATACACCAGACGGGTTGGAAGTTACAGAAATGATAGTCCATGTTTCAGGATTGCGGCCAGATGATCCTTCACATCCCTTGAAAGTGGTAGGCTGGGGTAATTTGGCGAAAGAAATTCATCAAACTTATCATCCAGGCGATCGCGTAATTATCGAAGGCCGCTTAGGGATGAATACTTTTGAGCGTCCCGAAGGTTTTAAAGAAAAACGTGCTGAATTGACAGTGCAACGAATTCATGGTATCGGACAAGGTGTGCAGACGAGTCCTCCACCAGCAGCCACGGTTGCACCAGCAGCACAGCGTCCCCCAGAGACATATCAATCAACCAGACCAGCACCAATGCCAGCTACAACGGTTACAAGTACCGTACCCCAACCAACAACCCCCGAACCCACCTATCAACCTATAACTTTTGAACGTCCATCATATCAGCCTGTAACAGAAGCAGAACCCGATCCAGACGATATACCATTTTAAGGCAGGAGGCAAAAGGCAAAAGTTTTTTAATTTTGACTTTTGACTTTTGACTTGATCTATTCCCCGCTGGCTTCACCCCATTCTCGAATAGCGGGGAAAACAGATGAGTAATCATCTTCTGGATAGGACATTTTCATTGCTGACTGTAAGATGTGTTTTACACCCTCAATACTGCTGAGATTCAAACCAAGGGATTTAGCTTCAGAGATAAATAAATCTATTTCTTTGATCAATTGTTTGGTGGGTAAGTTGGCCTTGGTATAATTGCCATCTAACATCCGTTTCAGGTTTTGATCAAAGGTAGGCGCATAAAGTTTACTATCGCGCAGGATTCGCATAAATAAGTCTACATCAATGCCTTGCAACTGGACAAAAGCTAGACTCAGCGCAAAGCTAGTAGTGAGGGAAGCAATGAGTTGATTGAGTGCTAGAGTTAGGGATGATGCAGAGCCTACAGGACCTATGTATACAGGATCTTGTCCAAAATGTTGCAGTAACTTGACATGGCGTTGATACTGTTCTTTTTCACCACCTACCATGACAATTAATTTGCCAGTTTCAGCTTCTGGAATACTACCGAGTACAGGCGCTTCTATATACTCACCACCTGCTGCAACTACCGCATCTCTGATTTCTTGGCTTTCTAGGGGGGTAATGGTCCCCATTTGAATGATGCTGCGTCCTGATAAAGTATGCCAAGAAGTATCTGTGAGCAAGACATGATAAATAGCTGCGGCGTTGGATAGCATGAGAATTATACAGTCAGCAGAACGAATTGCTTGACGCGGTTTTGTGGCAATTTCTACCCCTGCTGCTTGTAGTGGTGCTAATTTTTCTGGGGTGCGGTTGTAAGCAATTAGCTCTATATTTGCAGCTAATAACCTTTGAGCCATCGGTAGTCCCATCAATCCAGTTCCCAGAAATGCCACCTTCATGTTTCACTTTCCTTTGGTAAATCGTAAGTAAAGAGGGAATAGGCAAAAGTCAGGAGTCAGGAGTCAGAAGTCAGGAGTTAGGAGAAGAAGATATTTCCCCCCTGCACCCCTGCTCTCTTATCCGTCCCCAGTCCCCAACCCCTATAAATCAGCCGCCTGCGGCAAAAGTTGCCATAATCACAACTGAAAGTAAGAGTCCGGGGCTAAGTAGAGTTACTAACACAATTAGGTCATGAGCAGTCATAGTTATTGCTTTCCCAAGGTTTTTAACTTTAAAGTAATCACTGTTATCCTAGTCCAATAAAGACGGATATCAAGATTCACCAAATATAGTTTTAATGTCAGGAGTCAGGAGGCAAAAGGCAAAAGGCAATAGTAAGAATTTAGTTTTTACCCAGTCCCCAGTCCCCAGTCCCCAATCACCCCTACTCTGGTATGGTTAATCCTTGGAGCGATCGCTTGCTTTGTGTTTCTGTCAATCCCTTGCTTTGAACTAGAACCCCAAAGTTACCCAATCCTTCCGGTGAAATCAATTGGTGTAATGTCTCCCTGCGGTTTAGTAGCTGTGATATAGATTGTTCTTGATAGGAAAGGGCTGCAATCCGTTTGCCTAAACCCAATGCCATCAAAAATAAACCTTGTTGTGTCCAACCCACTTGATTTAAGCCGTACCTTTTACCCCATACTTCTAAAGCTGTGAAGTCAACATGAGCGGTGATATCTTGTCGCCCAATATTGATGTAGGGGTTATCATGATGACGATGATGGTAGTAGCACTGTAATGTTCCTTGCGATCGCCTGGGGTGATAATATCGGCTGGCAGGGTAGCCATAATCAATTGTTAACACATACCCGCGTTGCAAGCAGTCTGCCACTATACCCAACCAGTCAAGAGCAGCTAAATTAATTTCACTGCGATAACCGTCATCATAGGCACTTTGGCTTATATCGATTCCCACTAATTCCAAGTATTCTGCTAACTGCGGTGTAGATAGTTCCGCCACTACTTCTATAAATTCGATATTTGACCTCTCCCCTACTAGGGAAGGGGGTTGGGGGGTGAGGTTCTGGGTTGTAGTTACATAAATTTCCTGCAATTTTCCCGCTTCTAAGGTGAACTGATGCACGGGAAAGGCATCTACTAACTCATTAGAAAAAAAACAGCCTGTGATGGAGTTTGGGGCTATTTCCGGCAAATTACACCAACTGACAGCAAACTCCTGTAAACGCTGTTGTTGTTCTTGTTTTAAGGTTGAGGACTTTTCAACAATAATATATTCTAGGGCAGCAAAAAAATCTGGATGGTGTAGTTTTAGGTAGTTGAGAATATGAGATGCCAAAATACCTTGACCTGCTCCCATTTCTACGAGATGAAAAGGCTTTGGTTGCCCTAAAATTTCCCACATCTGCAAAAATTGTGCTGCTAGTAGTTCACCAAAATCGGTCCCTAAACTGACAGAGGTAAAAAAATCGCTGCCCCGAAACCCAATTTTCACAGCATCGCTGGCATAATAGCCCTGTTCTGGGTGATATAGCACCATGTCCATGTATTCGGCAAAGGTAATGCGCTTTTGGAAACTTGTGGCTATACGACTGGCTATAGCTGTACAGAGTGCGGGGTTAGAATCCATAAGATATTCAAAGCTTAACTCTCTAGCTTAACTACCTAAAATATTAGAGTCTGTTGCTAGGGTTTGCGATCCGGTTTTCATGATTTCAATATCTGCTTGTGACCATACACGAGGGTTTTGGCATTGGTGCGCTATTAGTAGTCCCCATAAACCTCTGGGGATGATAATTGGTACGACTAAATTAGCACGCGCTTGGATACTGCGGAGGAAATCTCGATGACAAGCATGGATGGGTTCTAATTCAGTATCAGCGATCGCTTTTACCCTTCCTGCTAAATACAATGCCGCATACTCATTATTAAAGCAATTATCTGCCCCTGTTGAACCCAAGATGGATAATTTCTGTGAACTTAAAGATTCAAAAGTTACTTGACCGTGCCATTGCTCGTAGAAGTAATAAATAACTACGCGGTCAACCTGTAGTGTTTCTCTAATTTGATATATGGTTTTTCGGATTAACTTATCTCGACCCATCTTGTTCACCAGACGGTTGAGTAGAATTTGTAACCCCTGTTCAATAGGTGGTTGATTGTGATGTTGATTTTGAATACGTTCACATTGAGTTTGAGAATGAATTTGCACAGGTTTCAGGTAAAAGCTACATCAAAATTTTGGTGATTTATATCATAACTTATCAGACATTTTGGCGAAAATCATTATCTTGTGATTAAAGAATTTTTATCATGCGAAATTCTGTTGCTTAGGGAAAAATTGCACATCATAATTAAACTTCTAAAATAATTCTGTTCAAAAGTTAATTTTAATTTAAACAGATAAATTTTACTTGATAAAATGTAAAATAACTTTATATAAGTAGGTAGGCACAAATAAACCTAACTATGTAACAAAATGTAAAATCATCAAAACCCTTGCGGTTGCTTCACTCCGCTACGCTCCGTTCGCAATGACATACCTTGAAATTTTCCCGCCTACCTACTTAGGGCTTGCTGAAGAAATCTAAAAGGAATACCAGATAAAGCTGTTATCCTTTTTTAGTTTCAAAAAGTGCAAGGTTTTTGACTGGGGGAGTCCCAAAAGTCCGCATTTTTCCTCTGACTATGGGAAAATTTGTCCGCATGGCTTACGCCACGCTATCAGCAAGCCCTATATAAACTTTCAAGCAGAATATAAAAAGATCCCCGACTTCTCTAAGGAGCCGGGGATCGGATATAAATAAAATATAGAGACGCGACTGAACACGTCTATATATAAACCAACAGGGCGTAATAATCAGGCTTATCTATCAACAGAACCCATAATTACGTCAATACTGCCCAGAATCACCACAACATCTGCCACCTTCATACCTCGTAACAAACCAGGCAGAATTTGCAGGTTATTGAAGTCTGCGGGGCGAATTTTCCAACGCCAGGGGAAGACATTGTTATCACCAACCAGATAAATTCCCAGTTCACCTTTACCGCTTTCAACACGGGCATAAATTTCACCTTTAGGAATCTTAAAGGTAGGTGAAACTTTCTTACCAATGTACTGATAATCAAAAGCATCCCATTCTGATTTTTTCCCAGCCATTAACCGCTTGGCTTCCAGGTTTTCGTATGGTCCACCAGGTAAACCTTGAATGGCTTGTTTAATGATTTTCACGGATTCGCGCATTTCCCGCATCCGTACCATGTAACGGGCGAGACAATCGCCGGCGCTTTCCCACTGTATATCCCAGTCAAAATCATCATAACATTCGTAGTGGTCAACTTTCCGCAAGTCCCACTTCACGCCAGAACCGCGTAACATTGGACCAGAAAGCCCCCAGTTAATAGCTTCTTCACGGGTAATTGTACCAATACCTTCAATACGGCGACGGAAGATAGGGTTATTTGTGACTAAGCGTTCGTATTCATCAACCTTGGGTAAAAAGTAGTCACAGAAGTCTAAACACTTATCTACCCAACCATAAGGTAAATCAGCAGCTACACCACCCACACGGAAGTAGTTGTTATTTACCATCCGATAACCTGTGGCCGCTTCCCACAAGTCATAAATCATTTCCCGTTCCCGGAATTGGTAGAAGAAGGGAGTTTGTGCGCCAACGTCCGCAAGGAAGGGACCAAACCATAGTAGGTGGTTAGCGATGCGGTTGAGTTCCAACATGATGACGCGGATGTAGCTGGCGCGTTTGGGAACGGCGACACCTGCTAGTTTTTCAGGTGCGTTGACTGTAACCGCTTCGTTAAACATCCCCGCAGCGTAGTCCCAACGGCTGACGTAGGGGACATACATGATTGTGGTACGATTTTCGGCGATTTTCTCCATTCCTCGGTGCAGATAGCCTATGACTGGTTCACAGTCAACGACATCCTCGCCATCCAATGTCATAATTAGCCGCAGAACCCCGTGCATTGAAGGGTGGTGAGGACCCATATTTAGCACCATTGGTTCAGTGCGGGTTTCTATTCTACTCATAGATGTGGTGTTCTCCCGTTGTCAACAATTTGTATTGAACCGCCAAGATGCTAACCAGATGCAGTAAATCGCATCTGCTAAATTTCAGCTTGTCAGGATAGCAGGGTTGGAGTTGTACTTGATGTTTTATTTTGTCCAGCTTCTTCAATTATTATAGGGATCGGGCAATTTAAGGAATTGAGACTCTGGATTTTTTTCATCTCTCTTTGGGGTAGTAGTGGGTGCAATATTTCATGGGTGGTGTTGATTGAATCTAAGTTTTATGAAGGTTTGGGTAATTTTGCTGGGATTAATATATGTTTAATTTATCGTTGGGCTAATTAATTTATATATCTCACGCAGAGACGCAGAGGCGCAGAGTAAGAGCAGCAGAGTTTTTTATAGTTGTAATTTAATTTATGAATTATTTGCAAGTTTATTTTCAAGAAGTTAATCAAGTTTATCAAAGTCAAAATGCTACTGAGCATAGTTATCGTCCAGCTTTGCAGAAGTTAATTGAGTCTGTAGATTCTGGAATTCAAGCGATTAATGAACCGAAAAGAATTGCTTGTGGTGCGCCTGATTTTGTGGTAAAAAATGGTGTTTTAGAAGTTGGACATATTGAGGCTAAAGATATTGGGGTTTCTCTCAAGAAGGTGGAAAAAACTGCACAAATAGGGCGTTATTTTCAGGCTTTGGGTAATTTGATTTTAACTGATTATTTAGAGTTTCGTTGGTATGTTCAAGGTGAGTTAAGATTATCTGCTTCTTTAGGAACTATTGATAAAAACAAAAAAATCAAAGTTGATAAAGAAGGAATACAGGAAGTTGACCAACTTTTACGGCAATTTTTATTAGCTAAAGTTCCCCAAGTTACAACACCAAAGGATTTAGCGAAACGCATGGCTAGTTTAGCACAATTAATGAGAGATGCAATTAAAACGGCGTTAAATGATGTAGATAAAGGGGGAATGTTACGTCAGCAGTTAGAGTCATTTCAACGAGTATTAATTAAAGATTTGACAGTCGAACAATTTGCGGATATGTACGCCCAAACTATTTGTTATGGGTTATTTGCAGCGCGATGTAATACTGATAATCTTCATACTTTTTCGCGGGAAACAGCAGCTTTTAAATTACCTAAGACTAACCCATTTTTAAGGAGTATTTTTGGACAAATAGCAGGACCTGATTTAGATGAAAGAATTAGTTGGGCTGTGGATAATTTAGCGAATATTCTGCAACAAACGGAAATGACAGAAATTCTCAAAGATTTTGGTAAACCTACCCGCAGAGAAGATCCTGTTGTCCATTTTTATGAGACATTTTTGGCTGAATATGATCCCAAAATGCGAGAATCAAGAGGTGTTTATTATACTCCTGAACCTGTGGTTGATTATATTGTTAAAAGTGTGGATTATATTCTCAAACATAAGTTTAATATTAGTAAAGGTTTAGCAGCTTCTAAAAAAATTAAAGTCCCTAATCCCAAAGGTGAGGGAACTATAGAAACTCATCAAGTTTTGATTTTAGATCCT
This sequence comes from Anabaena sphaerica FACHB-251, assembly GCF_014696825.1. NCBI lineage: Bacteria > Bacillati > Cyanobacteriota > Cyanophyceae > Nostocales > Nostocaceae > Anabaena > Anabaena sphaerica. Next base: position 81,442 of record NZ_JACJQU010000015.1, read on the forward strand.
GCGGTGGGTACGGGAACTTTTATGCACAGTGTGATTGATTTTATTTATGATAAATTTAAATCTCAAAAGGGGATGTGGTCAAGTTATGTTAGTCAACATTTATTACCCCGATTATTTGGTTTTGAATTGTTGATGGCACCTTATACTGTAGCACATATGAAATTAGGTTTACAGTTGCAAGAGTTGGGTTATGATTTTAGTTCTGATGAACGGTTAAGGATTTATTTAACTAATACATTACAAGAAGCTTTTCAGATTCCTGCTGCTGATGGTTTTATGCACAGAATTAGAGATGAAGCAGAAGCAGCAAAAGATGTAAAACAAGATGTTCCTGTAATGGTGGTTGTAGGAAATCCTCCTTATTCTGCGGTTTCAGAAAATACCGATCCTTGGATTGTGAAATTAATAAGAGATTATTATCAAATTGATGGTAAACCACTCAAAGAATATAATTCGCAAAGTTTATTAGATGATTATGTAAAGTTTATTCGTTTTGCTCAACATCGAGTTTCAGAAACTGGTTATGGGATTGTGGCTTTAATTACAAATCATGGTTATTTAGATAATCCCACTTTTCGAGGTATGCGTCAAAGTTTGATGCAAACTTTTGATGAGATTTATGTTTTAGATTTACATGGTAATAGTAAGAAAAAAGAAGTTTGTCCTGATGGTTCACAGGATAAAAATGTTTTTGATATTCAGCAAGGTGTAGCAATCAGTATTTTTATTAAATATGAAAATAGTAAGCAAAAATTAGCAACGGTTTATCATGCTGATTTATGGGGTATGAGGGAGGTTTATGATAATAAAGAATTAGTTGGGGGTAAATATCATTGGTTAGCTGAGAATGATATTAGTTTAACAAACTGGAAACAATTAGAGCCACTTTCGCCCTTTTATTTATTCAATTTTCAAAATACAAAGTTGTTGCCAGAATATGAGCAATGCTGGAAAATAACTGAAGTTTTACCCATCAATCTAACTGGAGTGAAAACAAATAGAGATAAATTATTAGTTGATATTGATAATTCAAGTTTAATAAAAAGAATAGAAGATTTAGCTCAATATAAATACTCAGATGAAGAAATCAATCAAAAATATCAATTGAGTAATGATGATTATTGGAATACAAGTCGAGAGAGAGCGAAAATTAGATCAGTTAACTGGAAAGATAATATTATTCCCTATCTTTACAGAGCTTTTGATAAAAGATGGCTTTTATATCAAATAAATCTCATTCAAATCAAACGTGGTGGTGCAGGATATAGTGTAATGCGTCACATGATTAATCATGAAAATGTGGGGTTAGGCGTAGGTCGTCAGGGAATTGCTGTAAATGACCCATTATGGTCTTTAATTATTGCATTTGAAAATGTAATGGATACTAATATTTTTAGAAGAGGTGGTGTTAATACTTTCCCTCTTTATATTTATCCAACCGATACCCCAACTTTATTTGACCACCAACCCACTAACGCACCAGGAGGACGTAGACCAAATTTATCACCAGAATTTATTACAAAACTTTCCCAAAAATTAGGTTTAGAATTTATTTTTGATGGAAAAGGTAATAAATCTAAAACCTTTGGACCAGAGGATATTTTAAATTACATTTACGCTGTCTTTCATTCTCCTGCTTACCGTCAACGCTACGCTGAATTTTTGAAGATTGATTTTCCCCGTGTTCCTTTAACTTACAATTCTGTGCTTTTTTGGGAGTTAGTCGAAAAAGGAGATAAATTAGTAAAATTACATCTAATGAAAGAAACCGGATTAGAAATTTCTACTTATCCTCTTGCTGGTTCTAATGTTGTGGAACAAGTTAAATATAATGAAAATGATCAACAAGTTTGGATAAACTCTGAACAGTATTTCGATCAAGTTACTCCACAAATATGGAATTTTTATATAGGTGGTTATCAAGTTTGTCAAAAATGGCTGAAAGATAGAAAAGGGAGAGAGTTAAATTTTGATGATATTAGCCATTATCAAAATATTATTTCTATCATATCGGAGACTGTAAAGATCATGAAAGATATTGATAACATCATTGAAGAATATGGGGGTTTTCCGTTAGAATGAGATTATCTATCAAAAAGTCATAGCGAATAAATATAATTCGCTGCTACGCGGACTAAGAACATGAAAGAGGGATGAAATATCTATGAAAGAATTAATGAAACAACCATCATCTTGGCTACCCAATGGAATAAACCTGAATCTTGCAGATCAATTTCGTCCTTTTTCTTTTACAGAAGATTTACAGATTCGGTTAGAGGAACTCTTAGAAAAGAATAAAGAAAATTTACTCAATCCAGATGAACAAGCAGAATTAGCTGGTTTATTGGAATTAGAAAAAATCTTCAGTTTTATCAACGCTAAACTTGCTTCTTAATTGTGGTTATTAATAATTATATTCGGTTAAATGTCCGTAAAAGGGCAAAATATTTGTGTGAATATTGTCACTCACCAGAACGCTCAAATGCGACACAATTTACCATTGATCATATTATTCCCCAATCTTTAGGAGGATCAGATGACCTCAATAATTTAGCTTTAGCTTGTCATCGTTGTAATCAAAGACGGTATAATTTTAGAACTGGGATTGATACAGAAACACAAGCAGAAGTTCCGTTATTTAATCCTAGAAATCAAAAGTGGTCAGAACATTTTATATGGACAAAAAATGGGTTAAATATTATTGGAACAACTCCTATAGGTCGTGCAACTTGTAATTGTTTTGATTTTAATGTCAAAATCATGATGATGGGTTTATTCTCAATCCTCGTCAACTTTGGTTAACAGCAGGTTGGCATCCACCTATAGATAATCCATGTCAACAAGAATAAAAAATGCTTAATTTTTATTATCAATAACTTAATGAGCAAATCAGATTTACAAACCCCATTAGATTTAGAAGAAGTTACATTTTCCCATATTCCTGTTCTGAGTCAGGAAGTTATTACAGGTTTAAATATTCAACCAAGTGGAAATTATTTAGATTTAACCGTTGGTGGTGGTGGTCATAGTCGGTTAATATTAGAAACTGCTGAAGATGTAAAAGTAACTGCTGTTGACCAAGATGAAGATGCTTTAAACGCAGCAAAGCAAAATTTAGCTGAGTTTGGGGATAGGGTAAAGTTTATTCATAGCAATTTTGCTAATTATCAGTTTCCCGCAAATACTTATGATGGTATTTTAGCTGATTTGGGGGTGAGTTCTTATCATTTAGATAACCCAGAAAGAGGTTTTAGTTTTAGAAATACCGCTAATTTAGATATGCGAATGAACCAGCAACAGTCTCTTACTGCTGCTGATATTATTAATGAGTGGGATGAACAAGAATTAGCGGATATATTTTTTAAATATGGTGAAGAAAGACTTTCACGACGAATAGCGAGAAGAATTGTAGAAAAGCGTCCATTTCAAATTACCACAGAATTAGCAGATGCGATCGCTTATTCTGTTCCTCCTAAATATCGTTATGGAAGAATACACCCAGCAACTCGTGTTTTTCAAGCTTTGCGAATAGCAGTTAATGATGAGTTAAAGGTGTTGGAAACATTGATAGAAAAAGCACCTAACGCGCTAGTTTCTGGGGGAAGAATTGCAATTATTAGTTTTCACAGTTTAGAAGATAGGCCAGTCAAACACGGTTTAAGAAATTCAGAATTATTAAGAGTGTTGACCAAAAAACCAATTATTGCTACAGAGGAGGAAATAAAAGAAAATCCCCGTTCTCGTTCTGCTAAATTGAGGATAGCAGAAAAGAAATAATAAGATACAAATAAGATACAAGATACCCGACTTCTTAGAGAAGTCGGGTATCTGAAAGCGCATAATTTTTAAGTTCACCACAACGCCGTTTTACCTAAGTTTATGACCTGGTTAAACCAGGTGGGAACGGGTGTTGCTCGTTTAAAGTTTCCGGGTACAAGCCCGGTATACTGCCACAAGAACGATTTAGCTCCCTTTTCTTTAAAGACATAGATCAAAAAACTTGAGGGCAGTCACCAACGTCGTAGTGCAACTAATTCATTATAACTGTCAAATACAATTTGTGTAGTGGGGGGTGAAAAATTTTTTAGTTGTCAGTCATTAGTCATTGGGCATTAGTATAAATCTTTTCCCCCTGCTCCCCTGCCTCTTTACTATCACCTGTCACCTCAGCAGGATACCATATAGATTCTATGGTCTGGATGATAGACTCTATAACGTCTCGGTTTTGCTGTTCTAACAAGACTGTCATATGTCCTAGTTTACGTCCGGGACGAGATGTTTTGCCATACCAGTGCAGGTAAGCGTGGGGAATAGCTGCTAATTTTTGGCGTTGATTTTGATAATCGCTGTGTGATGTTTCATACCCTAACAGGTTGACCATGACTGCACCAGGACAATTTAAACTGGTATCGTTCAAAGGTAAACCAGCAACTGCTCTCAGGTGTTGTTCAAATTGAGAAGTTTCACAAGCATCTAAGGAAAAATGCCCAGAGTTATGAGTTCGGGGTGCAATTTCGTTGATCAGAATTTTTCCATCAGCGGTGATAAATAGCTCGATGCCAAAAACGCCAACAGCTTGTAGACTATTTAATATTGTATGGGCGATCGCATCAATTTCTGCTGCTTGTTCGGGTGTAATATCCGCTGGTGCAATTACTCTCCGACAAACTTGTTGTTCTTGTTGGGTTTCTACCACTGGATAAGTGACAATTTCCCCATTCACAGAACGCGCTGCAATTATAGCTAATTCTCTGGTAAAAGGTACAAATTCTTCTGCTAAAAATTGTGTAGCACTTTGATTTACTACTGTTGACAAAGTAGCTAAATCATGAATAATAAAAGTTCCCTGTCCATCATAACCATGTCGTCTGGCTTTGATTACAATGGGAAAACCTAAATATTCTATTTTTGATTCAATATCCTCTGATTTTTCTAGAGCGAAAAACTGGGGAACTGGTAATTTTAAATCTCGTAAATAGCAACGTTGATGATATTTGTCTAATAAAGGAGATAAAGCTGCTAATCTAGGACGAAAACAAACGCCTTGGTTCTCTAACAAAGATAAAGCATCTAAGTTAACAAACTCATTTTCAAAAGTGATGACATCGCATTTTTTAGCTAAAATTTCCGTTGCTGCTGCGTCATCAACTGGGGCAAAAACGGTATCTTCAGCAATAGATACAGCGGGATCATTCTTACTAGGAGTTTGTACTATTAATTCCACTCCTAATTTTGTGGACGCATCCCCCATCATCCAGGCCAGTTGTCCACCACCAATTATACCAATACGCTTTATCGACATCCTAACGACTCACGAGTTGTAACGCCAGTTTTAGAATTTACTCCACTGGCTTTTTGACATAGCTCTTTAATTTGCGCTCTATCTAAAATTGCATCACTAAAGTCTGCACCTGCGATGTTGACATCAGTAAAAACGGAACGCAGCAAAAGAGCTTCTAACAAAACGGCATCACTTAAATCAGCCCCGTTCAATTTTACTTCATTAACCATTGCATTGGTTAAATCGGCTCCATGTAAATTTGCTTGTGTCATCACTGAAGCACTCAAAACTGCTCCCCGCAAGTCAGCACCAGCAAAGTTAACCATCTCTAAGTTAGCGTTAGAAAATTCCGCAGCTTGTAAGCTTTGTCCTGAAAAATCGTGTCTTCCTAACTCCGCGTTGCTAAATGATAGGGGATGAGTCCAGTCTGTTGCTAGTGCTGGAGATGCCACACACCAGATCATAACTCCTAAAAGCAAAGCTATCCCCTGCTGCAAATACATCATTTCTTAACCATTTGTAATTTCTTATGTATTTTAGTTTACCTCATTATCTTGATCAGAACATCTGCTTTGCTTAATATTTTGTAATTAAATTTTGTTTTCTTCTGGAAAAGATTCTTTAAATTCTATCGAAAGATTGATAAATTAATTATTCCTTAAGAGGTTAGCAGTTACTTACCCTGGAATTTACATTTATTGATATTAATCATTTCAAGTAAAGTTTATTGTAGTTTGTTGCAAACAATCGCTGTTGCCTGTTAGTCTTTTAATTAAGGGGAACAATATCAACGGCTAAAGTATATTTCACGATTATGAAATTAGCGTTAATCTTCTAAGCATTTCTTAGCTTGTCAGGAATCTCCGATAAATCTATATTCACTAACTACTCAAACTAACAACTGGAATTGGTATCCTCATGATCAATCATTACTCTATCGAATGGATCGAAGCTTGGTGCATGGAAAACGGCTGGACAGATTTATTTGTAGAACGCCGTGATAACTATTGGGCGTTTCCTCCTGGTGGAGTAATGCCAGAACCAATTCCGGTTCATGTTTTGAGAGTAATTAAAGAACAGAATGGTTTAACAAATCAGGAGCTATACTGGTCAATAGCGGCGGTAGTTATTACCATTTTATCAGTTATTTATACCTTTGCTTTAAAGTGTCCGATGCCTTTAGTTTTTGCTTTTGCGTTTAATGCAGTGACAGTAGCACAACTTGAACCGGAAGATGTGTAGATTCTTAAATTTGGCACTTTTTGTATTTGGGAAAACTGCTTTCTTTCAGAGTAAAAAGAGAGCAGTTATTAATTTTATTAACAACGCCACAGTGAATTATGGAAGAATTATTAGAACTCAGAGAATTAGTGATTACTGGCAACTTAGAAGCTGCCCTAAATTTAATAGATGAATTAGAGGAAATGAGCAAAGAAGATAAAATTAATAAAATTTATAGTTATTGTGTCATTTTGTTAGTTCACTTAATTAAACAACATTCAGAAAAACGCACAACCAATTTCTAGGATGTTTCTATTCGTAATGCTACGGATGCAATTATTCGAGTTAACAAGCGCCGAAAATCTGGAGGTTATTATTTGCATAAAGAAGAGCTAGAGGAGATTTTGTTAGAAGCTTATGATCGAGCATTAGATAATGCGGCATTAGAAGCCTTTGGCGGAATTTATAATGGATTAACTTTAAAAAATATGATAGACCAAGAATTGATCATCAAGCAAGCTTTAGATTTTATATTTTAATTATTTTTCTGTAATTCTTTTCTCGTTTCCATACTTTGTATTTCTCGTTCCCATACTCTGTATGGGAATGAATTTTAGAAGGCTCTGCCTTCAGAGACTCTATGATAGCATTCCCAGTCAGAGACTGGGAACGAGATAAAACGAGATAAAAGCTTACTCCTGACTCCTGATGTAATAATCAAATCTTTCCCGCAGTTGTTCAATGGTTAAATTCTGAGTCCAATATTCTATTAAAGCATGACCAAAAGCCCAAGCATTGCGGTCTGGTGTACCAGGATTTTCTAACAACAAAGGCCAAAGAGATAGTAAATCAAAATGGCGTGATTTAGAATTATCTGTATTTAACAATGGGAACAGTTCATAAGCCATTTGCAATTTACCAATAACTATGGGTAATTGTTCTACAGGAATTTGTTCTGCTAATAGATAAGCAAGGGTTGGTGAACCTGTTGATAAAGTAGAAACAAATTGCAAAACTGGACTTTTCAAAAGTGCGGTAAGTCCTTGGGTTGTTGCCATTTGAAATGTATAATGATCAATAATTTTCGCAGATTCGGTAATGCGGGTTTCTAGGTTGCGTAAAAAGCGAGTAAGACGTAATTGTTTAGCCGGATCTATTGCTGATAATAATCCTAAAGATAATTCGGCTACATTCCAAGAATTACGTCCAGTTTTTACGTCATTGGTAACGATTGGTAAAACTAAATTTGCAAATTCTCCTAACATTTGATTTCTATATTCTGTCGCTTCTCGGATAGAAATTTCTTTGGGTTTATTTCCCATTTTCCAATTATAAGGAGGTTGCCATTCGCGAATAGGACGGAGTTTATCAACTTGGGTAACAATGGTAATGATGGGTAAATCTGCGACTTCTGCTTTTATATCTTGGAGAAAGTCTACATCCATTTGTAAAGCGGGATCAAGTGCGGGAGTAACTAATAATAATAAATCTGCTTTTGTAGCATAATCAATCACTAAATCTCGCAAATCATCACGTTTTACTTGTTCATAACCGGGAGTATCACAGAGATTGAGAGTTTCTCCGGTGTCTGTTTGCCAATGATAGGTTTTAATTTTATCTGTGCTAGGTAAAACATCAACCGCAGCAAGTTCACTTTGAAAAAGTGTATTAATTAAACTACTTTTACCTGCACTTGTACGTCCGACAATGAGAAGATTAACTGGCTTTTGTGCTACTTTTTCTAGTGGTTCTGCTTGGGTAAGAATGTCGCGTAGGGTTTGGGTTTTTGGTTGGGGTAGGGTGGGGGTAGGTAATTCAATTTTTGTCCCTGCGTAAAGAGCGATCGCTTGTTTGCATAAGTTCCGTAAAACTGCTTCTCTTAATACTTGACTTAAGTTTATGAGTAATTCTTGAGAAGCACGATTATTCACACCTTCACTAGCTTTTTTAGCCACAGCCGCAACAGGATTTAAGAACCATTGCGCCCAATTCCAAACGCGCCAAAATTTACGAGCAGAGGGTTCTAATTTACGGTAAACTTCGTAAGCTTGATAAGCTTGTCCGACGGTAACTTGATTAAGAACAGGGGATAATTTCTGCATCCATTTATTCATATCATCGACTGTTCCGCGAATCAATCCATAGACTTGGGGAATGTAAATATTAAGAAGGGGATATTTTACTTCAGGATTATAAATGTGAGCGATCGCTACTACTAAATCTTGACATCTTTGCCAAAAAATTTGCAAATCTTCCCAAATTGGACGATCATTTTGAGCATCATTGATAACTTTCTGTAATGCGGTTTCTATTTGCTGGGTTTTGTCTTTTCCTGTGGAAACATCTATTTGATTTTCGCTGCTAGATTCCAATTCTTCCCGTACTTGGGCAAAAACAGCTTCAATTTGATTTACTGCGGGTTTAGTCCATTTTACTAACAACCAACGCCAACCTACAAAGATAACAGTAAAAACAGCCCATATCCAACTTAATCCCCAAGCGTGAATTTGTGTTCCTGCGGATATGAGTAGGAAGGTGATAATTATCGCTATTGGTGAGACTAAAATGATCCATTGCCAGGGTTTTAAACGTACCATATTTTGATACCTGTGTTTGTGGTGTTTTGTATATTTCTATTTTGAAGCTAATACTTGTGTAATAGTTGGTTGTGTGTAACAAAGTGTAATTATTTGATGGTAATAGTCCGCAGTAGGTGTAAGTTAATATAAAAAGTTGTGCTGAAAGTGGAGATTTTTTAGGAATTACGATAGGATTTATGTGAAGAAATCACAAAAAATTGCGTCTTGTGGCTTAAATTATGCTTTTAGATTTTACAGTGGAAAACTACCGTTCAATTAAAGAACCTGTTACCCTAAGTGCGATCGCTCAAAAACCCAGTCGTCGTAAAACCAGCGAAAGCAGTAAACGCAAAGGGATAAAATCAGATCATGAAATTGCATCTGGGTATTATGTTGAAGGTTGGGATATGGAGATTTTACCTGTTTTAGCAATTTTTGGAGCTAACGCTTCAGGTAAAAGTAATGTTATTCAAGCTTTAGATTATTTATTAATAATAATGTCTCGTGGTATACAAGAAACGCAAGCAATAGGAATACATAAAGTTTTTAAATACGCAAAGCTAGATTCTTTTAAATTAGATAGTATCTCTGCTCAAAAACCTACAAAGTTTGAATTAAGAACTCTATTTGATAATAATATTTATACTTATTCAGTAGAAATTAATCAAAATCGTATCATCTCAGAAAAATTAGATTATGCTTTACATAAAACAAAGCGAACTCGGCGTTTATTCCATCGTCAATGGGATGAAAATAACAAAAAATTTATCTGGAAAACTGGCGATGATTTTGCTGGTCCACATAATCAACTTCAGCAAAGCATTAGAGAAAATGAATTATTTATAAGTACGTTACTCAAACTAGAAGTAAATATAATCAAATCTCTAATACAGTGGTTAAATATTCGCATAGTTGGTATTCATTTAGGTAATGAAGAAATGGCAATTAGTGTCATTAAAGAATTAATGAAAGATATTTCTAATTATAATAATCGTGTTTTTTTACAAGCATTAAGGATTGTAAAGAAATTTGATACTGGGATATCTAGAATAGAAATTAGAAAAAGATATGATGATAGTTCTGAATATAATATATATGCTGTACATAACACCAATGAAGGGGATGAAATTTACTGGACTTTAGATGAAGAGTCATTAGGAACACAACGCTTGTTTCATTTAGCGTTTCATATAGTAATTAGTTTAGGAGTAGGTTTATTAATAATTGTAGATGAATTAGGTACGAATATTCATCCAAATATTGTAAAATATATTATCAAGATTTTCCAAAATCCCAAAACTAATCCTAACAATGCTCAACTAATTTTCACAAGCCATGATAATACATTACAAAGAAATAACTTATTACGACGTGACCAAATATGGTTTACCCAAAAACGCCCAGATCATAGTACAGAATTATATCCTTTAACTGATTTCCATGTTCGCAATGATTTAGCAATTGATAAAGCTTATTTAGATGGACGCTTTGGAGCAGTTCCATTTTTACCATCAGATGAAGAAATGATATTACAGGGTGATGAGGAATGGCAAGAAAGTTAGAACGTCGTCAACCTAGCAGAAAAATTACTCAAAAAATACTCATTGCTTGTGAAGGTAGTAAAACCGAACCAGTTTATTTTAAAAGTATCCGCAATGAATTACGTTTACCAACTTTAGAAATTATTATATTACCTCATCAAAGTAAAACCGATCCAGGTAACATCATTGAAAGACTCATTGAAGAACGACAGCAGATGAAAAATGAGAAAAGATGGACTACTAATGATACTGCTTGGGCTGTTTTTGATGGAGATGAACATATTGAAATAAGTAGGAATAATTGGCAAAAAGCCATTAATAGAGCTAACAGCCAAAAAATAAAATTAGCAATTACAAATCCTTGTTTTGAACTTTGGTATTTAATTCATTTTCAAGACCATTTATCACAAATAAACCGTGAGAAGTTAATTCAATTACTAAATAAATATATACCTGAATATGAAAAATCAATATCTCTTTATCCCAAACCATTACAATCATTAACTGAAACAGCTATTCAACGCGCTGAGAAAATAGCCAAGCAAATAGAACGTGAGCAATTATATGAATATTCAAATCCCTGTTGTAGTGATTTACCTAAATTAGTTAGTAGTTTATTAGGTTTAAAAGACAGCAGCAGTCAGCAATAAAACTTTCTTATACCCATTTGTTCTGAGTTTAGAATCATCAAATCAATAAATTTATCTAATACCATCTGCGTTTATCCGCGTTTACCTTCGTTTAATTAACATTGAAATCAGATTCCATGCAACTAATTGTCAGGGAATCAACACGGGGATCGCGTGGTATTAATAAAACCTTATCTAACTAAAATACCCCTATATATATAATTTTGTAAAGAATTGTTAAGAAATTCTTATTAAAAAAGATTGCAATCTCTTGATTTAGTTGCTAATGTGTGTAGTGGCAACATACTGGTGAATGCTCGGATCAAAGAGAGGTAAAACCGATGCGCTGTATCCACACTGCCAATGAACGTCAGTTTTGACGAAACTATTGTACCAACGAGAAATTTCTGCTTTTTCAGCAATGGAGGGGTATTGCAAATGAGTAGCAGCAAAATCTCGTAGAACCAGCATTATCATTCACAAATCGTCTTACCCAAAGATTGCAAACAAAGAAAAGGGAAGGCGGAAAATTTGGAGGTGAAAACCGATGAATATTCAAGGTAAAGTTGCGCTAATCACAGGGGCTTCCCGTGGAATTGGAAAAGCGATCGCATTAGAATTAGCCCAGCAAGGAGTAAAGCGGCTGATCTTGGTAGCACGCGATCGCCAAAAATTAGCCGAAGTTGCCCAAGAAATCGAAAAATTGGGAACAGAAACCACAATTATCGCCTTAGACTTAACCCAAGCAGTCAACGTAAATATTGCGATCGCCCAACTTTGGCGCAGTTACGGACCGATTCATTTACTCGTCAACTGTGCAGGAGTAGCATACCAGAACTCATTTCTGCAAACAAAACTTCCCCAAGTTCAAGAAGAACTTTCCGTCAACCTGTTGGGAATGTATAACCTCACCAGTTTGATAGCGCGACGCATGGCCAGTCAAAAAGAGGGAACAATTGTCAACGTTTCCAGTCTGATGGGGAAAGTAGCAGCACCAACAATGGCCACCTATTCAGCCACCAAATTTGCCATTTTAGGATTTACCCAAGCTTTGCGTCGGGAACTAGCAGAACACAACATCCGCGTTGTGGCTTTACTTCCCACCCTCACCGACACAGACATGGTGCGCGACTTAAAACTATTTCGTGGAGTCACCCCCATGACACCGCAACAAGTAGCCCAAGCCCTAATAATTGGACTGCAAAAAGATTCATCAGAAATATTAGTTGGTTGGCAATCTCATTTAGCAGTTTGGTGTCAAAATATTGCCCCTTGGTTGCTAGAAATAGTGTTACAACTAGCAGCACCAAAAAAACAGCCTCAAACCAACTTCATCACGAATTTTGTTACTAAAATCCAACATTTTCGCAATTCGTTGTTATCTAGAAATAGGCTGGCATTCGGATCTGCTCGTAAGTAGGGAATGAAGAATGTAGAGACTTTGTTTAACGCAAGTTCGACAACTTATACTGCAAAGGGTTCATAGTTCAACCAAATATGGAACCCCTCTCCAAACCTCTCCCCGCAACGGGGAGAGGCTTAAAACCAGGTTTTTGTATTATAAAAAAGTTAAGTTTCTAGCCGTTTTGAATATAGTCGAACCTCTTTCTTTACTGTACACACATCCTTACCCAAAGGGAGTTTTCAGCAACGAGAAAGAACTTAATTGATAAATCCAGTTCCCCTCCTCGCTTGCGGGGCTAGGGGTGGGGTATTATGGCTGTGGGAAAACGTTTTGATCTAAAATCAAGCCTAATGAGCAAATCAAAGGAAGGTAAAATCTAGATTTGTACACAACTTCCGACTTGTGTGTACACAGAAAAATGGTAATATTTATACCGTATTAGTTTATGAAATTTAAGTATTGACATTTTTTTGAGTAATGCTACATTTGATATGTAACAAATATTGATTCAGAAGGGCTAAATTTATGTAGTTCTCATACCCACTTTGTAACTAATTCTTTGAATTAAACCAAGGGATTAGTATGTTCGCAAAAAGTGGGGTATAAAAATGGGAAATGCAAGCCAGAATCTTCACAATCTTTTTTGCCAAGCTATTAATACTGGAAAAGTAATTTTCAGTCGTCATGCTGAATTTATGTTGCTTGAGCGCGGATTTTTTCGGCATGATGCTTTCAATTGCGTATTTACAGGTTATATTTTTGAAGTTAATCAGTCTTCTTCTCCTTTGCCAACTTGCAGTATTGCTGGCAAAAGTAAGTCTGGTCAGCGTTTATATACTATTTGGGCTTACAATGAAGTAACTGGCTTTATTTCTTTGATTACCTTATACAATCCTGATTCTAATCGTTGGACTAAGTGTCATATTTACACGAGGATGTAGTATTGCTGCCTTTTGAAAAATGCCCCGTTTGTGCGGGGCGAATCACTAGAAAAATAGTTACTGAAACGATTTCACATGGGCATATTAGAAGTAAATTAAAATTAGATGCTTATGTATGCTCTCAATGTTTAGAGTGTTTTTATCCTTTAGAAAGTATCAAACTTATTGAGGATGCATGGTCAAAATTAAAAAATAGTTAATGCCTTTATTTGTTATTGATAAAGCAAAACCGATTAATTGTTACACAAATTTATTCACTTAAATACTCTTGTCCGCTAAATACTCCTGTCTGCGTTCTTGGATGAGTTCATTAACCAAGTTTCTATCAGGTGATTTATCTTTTAATAAACCTCTTGATTTTTTAACTTGTTGTTTGAGGCTAACTAATTGGAGTTTACCATTATCTTCAAGCGTTAAAATTAATCTATCACCAGATTCTAAATTGAGTATTGCTTGGATCTCTTTGGGTAAAGTTAAACGTCCTTCCGGTTCAATATCAAGTGTGTAATGTTGAGGAATTGATGAATTAGCAAGTGTCATAGCTTGATATTCCCTTATTTTATCTATTTTACTATCTAGTATAGTACGTTGATATAATAATACATATTGAATTTTGCAATTAATTAGTCTTCCTTCTCACATAAAACCGAAAATACCCAAACCAATAAAATACATTGACTGCAACCAGTAAACCAGCACCTAAATAAGCTTGAATACTGGAAAATAGATAAATTGTTGCCCCTAAAACCAGCAAAATTTCTACCAAAGCAGCAATGCGTCCATAATGATGAACATCCCAATAGGAAACCGGACTAATAAAACGATAATTACTGAAGGGAAAAAAATGACGATGTGCATCATTATTATGAACTGGCAAATCTAACAACGAGTGCAACACCATACTTATAAAAACCACCTCAATTACTTGCCAATGAGCAATATGGGCAATTAATACCCCCAACAATGCCAAAGGGATCGAATGAAACGTACTCACAATAAATTGCCAAAAAGGTTGATAATAAACCTCAGACCAAATTTTGCTTTCTGGTAAACGGTAAACAAACTTCATCAACAAATAGAACACAAAGATGGGAATATCTGGAAGGACTGCACCGACGAGAATAGCCTGACTTGCTTGAGTTCGTATTTGTTGATTAAAAATCACCAGATTTAAAATAGCGTGACTTGGGGTATTCATTCCTAAATATCAGTGCAAGATTGATAGTTATACATCGTTCCAGAGTAACCAGAAATGTTTCAATTACCTAATAATCTGCCCAATTTGCCGGAAATCATTGATGATTTACCAAATATATCTGGTTGGGAAACAGAAGTTCTTTCTGTAGTCAACCATAATCAGCCTGTATTTTTACCAACAACTAATATTAAATTAGCAGATGTAAAAGCAGTATTTGCGATCGCTCTGCATATGCACCAGCCTACTATACCAGCTGGACATGGTGGTTCACTGATCAGCAACCTGCAATATATGTTTGAACATCAGCACGAAGGAGATAACCACAACGCTGGACCCTTTGCTTATTGTTACAGTCGCATGGGAGATTTTATTCCCCAATTAGTACATCAAGGTTGTAATCCCCGCATCATGTTGGATTATTCTGGTAATCTTTTGTGGGGACTTGGGCAAATGGGACGAAGTGACATCTTGGAAAATCTGAAACGTATCACTTGTGATCCCACCTATCAGCCTTATGTAGAATGGTTAGGAACAATGTGGAGTCATGCTGTCATTCCTTCCACACCCATAGCCGATATTAAACTACACATCATTGCTTGGCAACATCACTTTGCTGCAATTTTTGGATGGGAAGCACTAGCAAGAGTCAAAGGATTTTCACCCCCAGAAATGCACCTCCCAAATCATCCAGACACCTTATTTGCATTTATCAAAGCCCTCAAAGAATGTGGTTATCTTTGGTTATTAGTGCAAGAACATACTGTAGAGACAATTACTGGTGAACCTCTGACTTATAAACATTTACCGCATCGTTTAATTGCTCGTAATTCCCAAGGGGAAACAATTAGTATTACAGCTTTGATTAAAACCCAAGGATCAGATACTAAATTAGTTGCCCAAATGCAGCCATATTATGAAGCCAAAACTTTATCTAAACAACAAATAGGTAATGTTTTAGTACCGCCAATTGTTAGCCAAATAGGTGATGGTGAAAACGGTGGTGTGATGATGAATGAATTTCCCAACGGCTTTAAACAAGCTTGGTGGGATATGCTGCAAAATGGGGGAGGTAAAACTGGCGTTGTCGGTGTCTGTGGTACAGAATATCTAGAATTATTAGCAGATGCTGGTTGTCAATCTGAAGACTTTCCCCAATGTCAGCCAAGCGGACAGCATCAAATTTGGCGGCGAATTTCCGCAGATAATCATCAACCAGATGCTATTGAAAATGCCATTCAAGAAATCAAGACAACTAACTCTAATTTCCATGTTGACGGCGCATCATGGACTAATCATATTAGTTGGGTTCAAGGATATGAAAATGTTTTATCTCCCATGTATGAATTAAGTAATTCATTTCATGAGAAGTTTGACCAATTATTGGCAAATAACTCAGGTGAACCTGTCACCAGACAAACCCACTACCGTCAAAATTTATTACATAACTTGTTGCTGCAAACAAGCTGTTTTCGATATTGGGGACAAGGTGCTTGGACCGATTATGCAAGGGAAATTTACCAACGTGGACAAAATTTGCTTTAATCCTTCCCTCCCCACACCCTACAATCTTTTTGATCACCTTTATCTGTACTAGCTGCTTCATTTCTCTTACTTTGTAGGGTGGGATCAATGTCAGCTTTATTGATGTCAGAAAAGCTATTGATTGTCGTTCCCTTATCTAAAACCTACTCAAATCTACTTTGAGCTTTGTTTACTTCCTGCTTCACCAGTTCGACTACGCTCACTGAACTCCTGGAAGTGTCGGCACTAACCAGTCCACAGACTAACACTGCCTAACGCTCAATTTACCATCAGCGATCGCAGCTATAACTTCACTTCAAGACTTGACAAGGCGTAACATATATTATACACTTATGTTATAAGTGGGAATCTGTGGGCGCATATATAGTAAAATTTTCAACCATCAACATCATCATTTTCACCCACATCCAAAAAACCCTCACCACCAATTTATAAACATCATCCTGTACATCCTAAAAATCAACTAAGTAAGTCGGGGGGAAAAAATCGTAGACGCGTAGCTGCTTCTCGAAGAGTAGTATGTAACAAAAAGTAAATTCACCCAAACCCTCTTCCCCGTTCCCCGTTAAGAGTTCCCTATTCCCTTGTCACAAAGACAATTTTTAACGCCCACTTACTTATAGAATCCTGCTCAAGTTTTTGGCACTAATGCAGCATAGTGAAAATGACCTTCTTGCCTCCTGCCTTCAGAGGATTATGGGAAACTTTCCCACGCTTGGGCAACCAACTTACTCAACCAGCGTCGCTGATGTCGATCTAACATCTGGTCATCCTCTAAGACCTGGGCAGTTAAATCTTCTAGAGATTGACCTTGAGCGCGCACAAGCTTGACTACTCCGGCAATTACCGCAGCTACCACTTCTTCATCCACTGGTTGTTGTCGGAGTTCAGCAATTTCTTGGGGACTGTCTGGGATAGGATAATTCATGGCATAGGTTTACAAAAGTTCCAAAATGAATAATAAATTTAACAAACTATTAAAATTTCTTAATTAAATCTTCAACAACTGATAGGGCGGAGTCTAACGTACTTTCTGTCTTTGTCAAATCATTCTTAGTGAGTAAATCAATGGGAGATGTCAGCAGCAAATGAAAGAAATTCTTTACTTAGAAATTCCTACGACCGATAGTGGCGCTGTCCGCAGCTGGCTACAAGTAGATTTTGCACCTGGGTATGGAGAAAAATTGCTTACCGCAGACGGGTTTCGCTTGATAAACCCTGTTGTCTCGAACACGGAAAGTTTACCAGACGAACTTTCTGTATTTGTTTGGTCGGTACAGCGCACTACTTACCTGAAAGTGTTCCGTTGGGCGGATAGACCCTTTGCTAATGAGGGTTCAATTCTGCAACGCCTAACTACAGGAATCCGCAGCCGCTTTCCTCATCAGTACCCAGAACCACCAAGGATTGATGCCCAAAAATCGATTTTCGCAGAGCTAGAACCTTATTATCCCCTAACTGTCAAGTATTTTCAGAAAATGCCCAACGGGGAATATGACCTTAAGCGTGCTTACTGGTGGGAACAACGTTGGCGTGAAGGGGTGAAAAATCCTCAGCAGCCCCGTCAAGTGCTGTTTTTTGAAGAAACCCAGCAACAGACAACAGAGAACAGCTATGACCTGATTTACATTGGTGGGGCTTTAGGCTCAATTCATGCCGCAGTCATGGCAAAATTGGGTTATAAAGTCCTGCTGGTGGAAAGATTACCCTTTGGACGCATGAACCGGGAATGGAATATTTCTCGTGATGAAATTCAAACTTTGGTAAATCTGGGTTTGCTGACAACTGCTGAGTTAGAAAGCATTATTGCTAGAGAGTATAAAGACGGCTTCAATAAATTTTTTGATGCTAATAATCCGACGCAACTAAAAGCGCCAATTCTGCACACGCCAACGGTACTAAATATCGCTTTAGATTCAGATAAGTTGCTGCGAATATGCGGGGAAAAACTCAAAGCTGCCGGTGGTGATATCTGGGACGAGACAGAATTTATCCGGGCGGATATCAGCAACACACAAGTTACCCTTACTGTCAAACGTTTATCTACTGGTGATGAACAGCAAGTGAGTGGAAGATTACTGGTGGATGCAATGGGTACTGCTTCTCCTATCGCTTGGCAATTAAATGGCGGTCGGGCTTTTGATAGTGTTTGTCCAACCGTGGGAGCAGTTATAGATAAAGGATTTGCTCCTGGTGTATGGGATGCACAGTATGGGGATGTTCTTTACAGTCATGGGGATATTTCGAGAGGTAGACAGTTGATTTGGGAATTGTTTCCTGGGGTGGAGGAAGAACTGACAATTTATTTATTTCATTATCATGAGGTGAATGTTAAAAATCCCGGTTCTTTACTAGAGATGTATGAGGACTTTTTCACGATTTTGCCAGAGTATCGGCGCTGCGATATGGACAAGCTAGTGTGGAAAAAACCGACATTTGGCTATATACCAGGGCATTTTAGTGTAAGTGGTAGCGATCGCACCATTGCCTTTGATAGATTAATCGCCATTGGTGATGCTGCTTCCCTGCAATCTCCGCTTGTTTTCACCGGTTTTGGTTCCCTCGTTCGTAACTTAGAACGTTTAACCACTCTTTTAAACACCGCTCTCAAACACGACTTGTTGAGTTTCCGCCACTTAAATAAAATTCGTGCTTACCAAAGTAACGTTTCTGTGACGTGGCTCTTCTCCAAAGGAATGATGGTTCCCACAGGGAAATTTATCCCACCCCAACGAGTGAACGCCATGCTTAATACCTTCTTTGGCTTATTAGCAGATGAACCTCCAGAAGTCGCAGATAATTTCATTAAAGATCGCTGCGATTGGTTAACTTTTAATCGGTTAGCACTCAAAGCAGCTAGGAAAAATCCCGCCTTATTAATATGGATTTGGCAAATGGCTGGGTTTAAGGATTTAGTACGGTGGTTGAGTAATTATGTCAACTTTACTAGTCATGCCCTAGTCAGTGCTTTTCTGGGTAAATGGTTCCCTCTATGCCTGAAGTGGAGCCAAGCTTGGCTAGAACCCCGCTATCCAGGATTGTGGTTAAACCTCTTGGCGACCAATTACGCCATTTCTACTGGCAAACCACGATTGCGCCATCAAGTAGTTACCGTTAACCCAAAAGCAATAACTCAAACTAGTCATTAATCAGCGGTCAGTGGTCATTTAGATTCTTCTCCATTAACCTTTGACTGATTACCCTTGGTGCGGAAATTTGGTAGTTCCACCGATGCTAAAGATTTCCTTCCCTTGGGTGGACGCTGAGGATAAATCAATGGTGAAGGTGATTTCTGATCCAGCTGATATTCACCTAATGGTTCTGGAGTGAAATGATCTATGGGCAATTCTGACCAATAATCGCCAGTTTCGGCAGTATTGAGATCTTTTTCTGGAGAAGACAAAGACGCATTTATGGGTGATTCATTGCTTGATGAAAGCGTAAACTCTGCTGTCCGGAAAACGCAGCTAGGATTGGGGGGATTACTTTCCGATCCCAATTGCTGTTCTATGACTGTTTCCAGTGTTTCATTTTCCTCAAGATTCGATGCTAAGGTTTCCCACATTAGCCCATCAGCCGGATTAGTTTTTGTATCATTGACTGCTGGTGGAGTTGATGGTGCAACCTGGGAAGCAAAAAACATTTCGATCAGGTTTTCCAATTGCCGGTCTAAATTTGAATTTGATGACCCAGGATAGGAAACATTTCCAACACCATCAGCAGATTCATCAACTTCTAATGAGGGACTTGACTGTGTTGGCGTTTCTGTATCATTCACATCTGAAGAGTTTTCCGCAGGTTCAGAAATGGGAGTAGAGTAAATTTTTGTGTCAGCGCATGGGGTTGAGGGTTCTAGCCAGGAATTATCTACGTGTTGACGTAAATCGCTACAAATATCACTGAGGGAATCTGCTTCTGCTGACCATGGCTTAATGGGCTGTGCATGGGGAAACAAAGACCGAGCTTTTCTCGAAAATCTTGTATGTCCACCAGTTACATCATGGGGATGATAGGCACTATCCTCTAGAGTGTCATAGTTCGGTACGGGAGTATCTAGACATTTTTCTAGTGCTGCTTTAAATTGCAAAGTCTGACGTTGTTGCCGTATTAGTCTAGTACGCAATTCCCGACAAGTATTTTCTGATTGTAATAACTGTTGGGATTGTTCACCATAGTTAGTTTGCAGCAGCGTGCATTCCCGTTCTAATTGGGCTATTCGTTGTTGGCTAAGTTGTAACTGTGATTTATGCGTTTCAATGAACATCTCCTGACTTTGAACAGTCTGGACAGCCGTTTCTAACTGCTGGAAAAGAGACTGTATTTGGTCTTGAGCGGCTGCTAGTTCCTGCGTTTGTTGATTCAGCATGGAATCAGTGACACTGGAGCGTTTTTTTTGCCATTGCAAAATCTTTTCTGCTTCAGCTAATTCTTGTTTTAGCTGCTCAACTTGGGCATACAAATCACTATTAGCTGTTTGTAAATCTTCATTCAAAGTCAGCAACTTCTGAAATTCTGAATCTACCAGGGCTTGCTTCTCACTGTCAGGTTCTGCAATCCAGTCTTTTTGGGTATTTTCTTTCGAGTTATCTACATTATCTACAACTGCGGATTCACACTGCTGTAGGTGTAGCCCGTCGTAGACATCGGCTGCTGGGTTCAGGAGTGGTAAATTAGTCACGGACATATTTTCATCGTGCAGAACTGAGTAAAAGGGACAATTCGCCTGCTCTGATTGAGGCGAATTTGCAAAATTTAGGGGTTCAATCACAGTGCCGTTGTTTGAGGTGTCAGCTATATTCATCACTCTTGACCCACCTGCATAAAAATATTCAGCAATGCTCATGTCAGCATTATTGAGCAACTGCATTCAATGGCGAGGGAATCAGCATTTCCTCTAGAAGCCAAGTTTAACTCTCTTTCAGCATGACTGGCTAGTACAAGAAGGCAGCTAGGCAGGAGGCAACAACCAAAAAAGTTGAACGCTCACAGAATCTAATTCTTTTTGCCTCTAATTTTTAGGTTCTTCTGCGTCAACCTTCTATATGATGTAGTCTTTTTGCTTCCAAGGGGTAGAGGGTGTGAACCCACTTGAAGTTTATTAAAAGTTATATTAAGTTACTAAAAAATATTATGATGCAGACGCAATCCATTTAGCTACTGCAATTTGGTAGAGATTATCCGGAAAAATGTATTAAATTTTACAAGATTGAGGCAGGAGCCAGAAGGCAGAAGGCAAAAGGTTTTTAATTTTTAATTGATTTCTCCCCTGCTCCCCTGCTCCCATGCACCCCTGCTCCCCAATTCACGGTAGCCAGTGGGGATGAAAGCCAACTAAGGGAAGTTGTTCTGGCTTGATTTCTAGGTTTGCTTGGTCAGCGATGGGTAAAAGAGGCATTAACCACAGACTACTAGTAGCAATCGGCTCTCCATTATCAGTTTTTAAGGTGTTGGTTGGTAGTGGTGCCGTGGTGTTTCCTACTGGTACTACTTGGTCTAACAATATAGCTAAACCGTCGGGTGCTAAACTCATTTTCACATTGCGTTGAGCGGGAGGTAACATCAACAGTGGTTTCTGTTCTTGGGTTTTGAGGTTAATCGCCACTAAATAAGGCTGTTCTATATATTGTTCTTGTGATACTAGCTGTGTGAGTAAGCAGTAGAGGGTGGGTGAGGCTGGATCAAAATTGCAACCGAGAATTGAACCTGTTGTTTTTAATAGTTGTTTCTGCACACCTTGGTTTGTAACCAAGAATAAATCTCGCGTGTAATCAGTATTAAATTTGACCATCGCTGCTTGTGAACCATCTTTAGAAAAAGCTTGGACTAAGCCAAATTGCGGTAGAAAATCTAGGGGTTTAGTTGTATCTCCTTGTAGGGATAAAATTGCTGTTCCTTGTCCTTGGGCAACTGCTACGGCTTTACTATCTGGTGTAATGAGAAAGTCTCCTCCGGGTTGGCTTTCCAAGCGTTTTGGGGTGGGTTTTTCTCCTGAACTATCCCTGGTTGCTGACAAATGCCACAGCCCAAAGTCGCCTGGATTATCTCTTTTTCCTCTTTGGACAACTATTGTTTCCCCATCAGGGGATAAGTCAAATTTTAGGTTTTGATAGTCTTTATTATCTAAGATCAGGTCAAGTTTACCTGCTGGTTCTGGTTGTTCACCGACTTTGCTAACAATGCCTGTTGTCACTGTATAGAGTTGGGCTGAAAGCAAGTCTGGATTCTTAGAGGAGCGAGCAGAGAACAATATTTTATCTCCCTCTGGAAATGGCTCAAAGTCCATAACAATGAGGTCTTTGGGGGTAAGTACCTTTTTTTGTTCTTGCGTTAAGTTGTAGATGACTAACTTTCCCTGTTCTTCTTGATTAGCTCCTATGTAAAGTAAGGCACGATTACGAGTGGAGAAGCTGCCTGTAAAGGCTTGAATTAGCCTGTTTTTTCCTTGTGTTTGGGAAAATTTATCTCTAGCTCCTTGTAACATGACCTTATAATTTGTGCCATAGGGTGCTGGTGTTAGCAGTGTGTAAACCATCCGTCGTCCTGCCCAGCTGATTTTACCTGCCAGAGGGGGATCGATTTTTAAATTATCCTCTACGCTTTTGGTGTCCATTGGACGACTAAAGGTGAGGGTAAAAGCCGTGTCTTCAGCGCCGATCTGTTGATTTTCCCAGTTAAAATTGCGGACAATGGGCTTAACTGCATCACCTTGCCAGATCATAAACCCAATCAGCAAACACAATACAAGCATTAGGGCGATCGCTACACGATCTAGTGGTTGGATAGATTTATAGGATTTTGTCATTAGTCAGTTGTCATTAGTTATTAGTTAAGTAGGTGGGAAGAGAAAAAGCGTAGACGCGGAGCGGCTTCTCGAAGAGTAGTATGTAATGAAAAGTAAAATTGCCCAAAACTTCTTGCCTGTTCCCTGTTCCCTTGTCATAACGACAATTTTTAACGCCAACCTACTTATAGCGTTTCCCAGTCTAATGAAGTACACACCAATTTATTCCCTGTCACTTGTCACCTGTCACCTAATAACTATATGGATTCTTGGGTTGGGGAATTTTTTTCAGGGAGGTAGCTTTGATAGTCAGTTGGCGTTTATTGGCAACGTTTTCTGTGATCATCTGTCCTTCTACTTCTAGCCAGGTATCTGGTGGGTATTTATCGCGGTTATCTGGAAGTTGAACAGGTAATCCGGTTGGATAGGCATCTGCGGCACAACAAGTAATCACAAATCGCGCTAATACCAAATGGTCTTTATCTAGTTCTGGGGGATGGATGACAAATCCCTGGACTTTGACTTTTTGCCCTGTATAAGCGTCGGGTTCTGGATAAACGTTGAGTGTGCGTACCCAATCTATGAGCGATCGCTCCTCTGGGCGCACAGTAGCACGAAAAGACTGGGGTTGAGTGCGTGTTGCTCCCAGTAACTCGGTTACACCCCGATCCAGTGCTGTTTGAGAGGAAAATACACGAGGAGTAATTATAAATCCTAAAATTGCTGTGGTTAACAGTAAAGCACTACCCCAACCAGGGGGAAATAGATTTATATGCTGCTGGTTACTCGGTACTTCATAGCGACGGCGTTTTTGCCACAGTTGTAAGCCCTTGAAAAAACCAATAATTAGCAAACCAATAGCACCCAAAATTACTAACCAAAAGTAATCAGGGTGAATCAATAAATTCAGTTTGCCTGTGAGCCAGTATTTCAGCATTAAAACTCCCCAAGCTGTAATGGCCAAGACATCTAGCCAGGGGAGTAATATATTTGCTTTTTTGGGTTTTGAATTTGGGATTGAAGTCATTATTTATTAAGTCATTATGTCAGTTATAAGTTGTCCGAGATAACTGAGAATTTACCAAAATTACATGACGTGCATATTCAAAAATAAGGTAAATAAAAGTGTCAATTGTCCGGCTAAAGCAAATAGATAAAATAGAGCTTTAGGTTTAAAAATTGATAACATCAAACCAACACCTTTGATGTCAATCATTGGACCAAATACTAGAAATGCTAACAAAGAACCACCGGTAAAGGTTGAAGCGAAAGATAGGGCAAAGAAAGCATCGACGGTGGAACAGATAGATACTACTGCGGCTAGTACCAACATGGCAAGAATTGAGGTGATGGGACCTGCACCTAAACTGAGGATGAGTTCACGAGGAGCTAAGACTTGAATTGCCGCAGCAATCGCACTTCCTATCACCATCACACCCCCTAATTCTCGTAATTCCTGGATGATATTATCCAATACTAGACGGAGTTTATCTGCAAAAGGTTTATTTTGGCTGGAAGTTGTGCTATCTGTCTGGGTTAAATTTCCACCTATCCTTGTGGATATACCTGATTTGCCACCGAGAATATAAGTTCCTGATTGTAAAAGAGTATTAACCGCTGCTTCTTCTTCTACCTGGTAAAGTCTGCCCTTGCGTTTAGGTTCTGGTTTAGCTGGGGGGTTAAATTTAAGATAACGAGTTATAGCAGGTTGCAAGAAAGGACTTAGGTCCTGTTGAAAGCTGAAAGCAAAACCGATAATCGTAGCGATCGCTAAGGACAATACGACTCTTAACACTACTATTTCTGGTTGATCTCGAAATGCTGTCCAAGTTGCCCAAATCACAATTGGGTTAATTGTCGGTGCTGCTAGTAAAAAGCCAATTGCCACTGGTGTGGGTACTCCCTGCATCAATAACCGCCGCGCCACAGGCACGTTACCACACTCGCACACGGGAAACAAAAAGCCAATCATACTGCCAAATAAAGCCCCCAGTAGGGGATTTTTGGGCATTATCTTTACCAATTTGCGCTCATCGATAAAAAATAACAGCACACTGGAGAATAACACCCCTAGCAGCAAAAAAGGCATTGCCTCTACTAGCAGACTCAGAAATAGGGTAAAACCATTGTTCAGTTGATTTATCATCATGTCGCAGGAGGAAGCGGTTTTGAGTTTTAGGGTTATGCCTAGTCATTTTATCCAAATGCAGATCAAATGGTGATCCACCGGGGATCAAAAGCAAAGCGGGAAAAGTAAACATCATTATGCCTTAGATGAACTGATTCTCACAGATAGTTCCCATGGGCTAGATCAATCACTCCTCTCTAGTAAGACGCTTGTGGGAAGATCTTTAGCCAGGAGAGTGTCAATATCATCCCCAAACTCTACATCTTATAGCAGAAGGCAAGAGGCGATCTTGCTCTCATGCAAGAGTAAAAGCCTTGTTATTCTTTGGTTTCAAGGACTAATCATGTCCTAATTATCCTGGCTACATCTTAACTGCTCAACTAAACCTACTCAAACCTACTCAAAGCCTGAAAGTTAGGTAACAGGTGACAGAACGGCGATAAATGATAACTGATTAAAGCCAATTTCCCAAGAGTACAAATGGTGCCCAATAGAAAGGATTACTGTATTCTGGTTGTTTTAGTAGTTTTATTTGAGCAAGGCGTATGGCTTCAGCTTTGGTGACTTTAAACTGGACGAGTTGGCGGTAAAATTCGACCATGAACTCAGCTGCGGAAGCATCATCTACAGACCATAGTGTTGCCAAAGTGCTACGTGCGCCTGAGCGAACGGCTACACCTGCTATTCCTAGTGGGGCGCGGTTGTCTCCTTTGGCAGTTTGACAGGCGCTCAGAACTAGTAATTCAATGGGATTATTGCTATCTTGTTCTCTATTTTGCAGTAATTCACCTAATTCTTTGACGTTAAGACGATTATCCCAGGTGAGAATAAAGGTGTCTTGTGCATTGGAACTAAATTGACCGTGAGTAGCGAGATGGACTATGGGAAAGGGAGTTGCACGGATGAGATTTTGAATATCTGTACTGGTGAATGTTTGATTAAATAGGATTTGAGTAGGAATTTCTGAGGTGATACCTTTGACTTCTAAACCTACGCCTGGTAATGGAGAAAAACCTTGTCTGGCTTCGCTGATGCCACCAATCAGGATTTTCAGAGGTTGTTTTTGTATTGGTTGGGGGGAAAGTAGTTGTAGCCCTGGTGTTTGAGCTAGACTGTATTTTTCTATCAGATATTCTTTTCCATCATATAATGCTGCCATTGGCAGATTTTTCATCACGCCATCGAGGACAAATACTAAAGTTTTGGTGTTATTGGCTGCTAAGTCTGCTTCTGTGGGGCGGATGAGTAAATTGTATAGTTTTTGGGCGATCGCTAAACGTTTTTGCTTCCCTAAATTTGGTCTGAGGGATGATCGCATTTGCAGCAAAATATTTTCTAGTTTTGACTGAAGAATATTAGTAGTATAGTGGCGTATAGGTTGATTGGTGAGAGATAGGATCACCTCTAAGCGATCTCTCAAAATAATCGGATAAATAATTGCAGCTTGCGGATCTAACTGCTCAACTTTAGATATCTTCCCACTCAGACAATCTTCTTGAAAGTAATTATCCAATTCGGCAACTTTCAAGGATTCAATTAAATCGCGGGCTTTGAGCAGATTTGTCTGGCTAATATCTTTTACATTTTTGCTTTTTTGAGGTTGTAGTAGTAAACTAACTAACTCTCGATAAATTGGTTCTATACTTTCTTGGAAAGAAAATAGTAGATTGTTATTTCCTGCAACTAAATCTTTACGGATGTAAGCTAAAGTTTTTACTGATTGGTTATATGCATCAATGGCTTTTTCTGAGTTACCGATAGCTTGGAAAATCCTTCCTAGTTGCCATTGCCAAAGATAGCTAATTTCAGCCGCGTTGCTGCTTTGTGCTAAAATTAATGCTTGTTCAGTTAGTCTTTGTGCTTCATTCCATTGTTGATTTTGTTCGTAAAGTTTACCCAAATAACCAAGGGCGTAAGATTCTGCCTTGTTGTCATCTATATTTTTAGCTTGTTGGATAGCTGTAGCAAGAATTTGAGCCGCAAGTTGTTTTTCTCCAGCTTTTTGCAAGCCTTGAGCAAACTTTACTTGTGCATATATGCTGGTGCGACTGGGGGGTAATTTCTCTAACTGGGGTTGAATTTGAGGAATTAAAACTTTAACTTCGGTCGATTTTTTAGTGTCTAATAACAGATGTAATTGATTGAGTTGAGCTTGGAGTTTTATAGTAGGTGAAGTAGATGTAGTAATTGCTTGTTGATAATAATTATAAGCTAGTTGATTTTGCTGTTGAGAAAAGGCAGTGTTACCTAAACTCAAGAATGCCAGAGTAATCTCTGGTGATGAGTTGAATTTTTTAGCGATCGCTAAACTTTGTTGTAAAACTTCTTGGGATTTTTCCCCGTCACCCACAACCCGCAAAGTATCACCCAAGTTTAACAAACTAGATGCTTTTAATACAGAGTCTGGTTGTGATTGCAAGTTTTGATTTACCTGTTCTAAAATCTTCCTCGCACGGGGATATAATCCCAATACTCGCAAAGCTTGAGTTTGGTTAAGTAAGCTGCGATTGACTCCTGTTTCATCTCCTAATTTTTGATAGTTATCTGTGGCTTTTTCCCAGGTGGTAAGTGCTTCTTCTGCCTCTCCCTGAGACATTTGCAGACTTCCCTGAATATTCAAAGCTTGTGCTAAAGTGCTTGGGGAAATCGCACCTCTACTTAGCAAATTTATACTTTGAGATATGAACTGATGTGCTGGTTTTAATTTTCCTAATTGCTGATATGCTAAGGCTAAATTACACAAGACCACTGCTTGGTTGACTGTATCGCCTTTTTGTCCAAATATCTCTGATGCCTGTTGCCAGAGTGCGATCGCTTCTGTAAATTGTTCTGCTTGGTAGTGTTGTTTTCCAGCTTGTACTAAGGAAGTAGGGGAAGTGGTTTCTGTAGTGACAGCAGCGAATACGGGTGTTTGTATGGAAATAGGAAGATTCCAGTTAACCTGTAAGACTATCAATACCAGGGTTAATAATCCTAAACAACAATACTTAGATATTACGTTCTTGATAATCATATCTGCATCAACGTGTAGAACAAGCCGTCTCAGCTAAAATCGGACTATGGGGTAAAACATTAGCAGCTTGAGCAACCAAGTGAACTTGTCCCTTGACATCAACAACCCATCCTTGCGCTTCTACAATTTCTGTCGGCAGATTGCTAGTAACACTTACAGGTTGCATATCTTTGTTACTTTCGTGACTAGGCACTAGTGCCGCATGATGAAAATAACTATCCTGTGAAAAAAGCTGATAGAGCTTGCTTTCTTCAGTCCTCGCTTCTGGCACTAGTTCTACTAAATCAACTAATGCTGTTATCCCCGTCAGTAAATCATTGGGATTAGATGGTAATCCACCACGACCAATTATTGTAAATTTATTTTCTTGATTGGCGAATTTGCTACCAGCACCACATCTCTGGGCAACCTGATTATCAGTATCAATTACACTTGTGGAGAGATTTATTGAGCCTTGATTGGGGTCAGCTGACAACTGGTTAATTTCTACCGTACCACTAAACTCTGCACTGGCTCCAGTCGCAGTAATATCACTTTCTGGAGTCACCTGATCTCGAAACTGTGTACCAAAGATACCTTGAGCAGTAATTTTCACCTGACCACCACGAAAATCAGTAGAATTGGCAGTAATATCACTGTTTTCTAAAGCTGCTAAAACAGCAGTATTAATAGTGATATTGCCACCAATGATATTGTTACCAGTAGCATTAGTAGTGATTTTGCTGCCATTACGCATAATCAAAGCTTGAGAGTTCAAATTAATACTAGCCTGTTCTTGATTAAGACCAGTGGTATTGCTGCGGCTATTACCAGTAATAGTAGCAAAGTTTTCCATGAGGATAGAATCAGCCTTTAAGCTCAGACTCCCAGCATTTCCAGTTCCTAAAGCCTCCACAGTGATTGTAGCGTGATCTAGGATGTGCAGGGTACTAGTGCTAACTTTTATATCTCCTGCCGACCCAGTTGCACGTAAACCAGAACTGGCAAAAAAGCCACTAGATAATACATGACTATCAGTACCAAATAGTTGTATATCAGAAGCATTGACTGTCAAATTTCCCCCATTCCCAGAGCCAAAAGTGGAGGCTGATATATTAGTCTTATCCCTTAAAGTTAATTCTCTGGTATTTATTTCTACATTACCAGCCTTGCCACTACTCAAGGTAGAAGAGTTGATATTAGTGTTGATAAGTTTATCAATACTTGGTTGCAAAAAAGATTGACCAGGAGTTAGCTCTAGTGATTCAGAAGCATAAATGCTAATATCACCAGCTTTCCCCGTACCGAAAGAAGTACTGGCAATAATCCCACGCTTCTGAAGAAGCAAATTTCCTGTTTTAATACTGATGTTACCAGCATCTCCAACTCTTGCCAGCGGATTTGCTGTTACCAATAAAGATTCACTTACTTCTACTGAATTAGAGGCACTAACATTTATATCGCCTCCCTTACCCTGTTCAAAAACAGAAACCATTATAATAGCTCCATTTTTGAGGATCAATTTATCTGTATTGATGTTCAGGTCTCCGCTAATTCTAGCACCACTACTTAAGATAAAAAAACCATCTAGACCTTGATAAATTTCAGGGCTGGGATCAAGAATTTTTGCCGATTTTTCCTCAAATTCACCAGTACCAATAATTTCTAGAGTATCAGTGGCATTAACTGTTATATTACCTCCTGGTAGTGATCCCCTGGTAGAAGATGTGATGCGCGACCCTTCACTTATTCGCAGATTACCAGTTTGTATCTGTATCTCTCCCCCTCCGATGCCACTGGTATCAACATCGGTTTTAGCAGTCAGTTGAATGTTGCCAAATTTATTGATGCCATCATAATTTAAGGAAAATATTTGATTGGTAGATGTAAGTTTTACTAAACTTGTTTCTTTCACACTACCTAATTCTAATCTGCCTCCATTTGTTTTGATTATTGCACCTTCTAAGTTGATATCACCACCGACTAAAGCTAAGGTTTGATTTGGTTGTATTTGTAATCCATTTTTAGCCTGTACCTGAATTTTTCCCTGATTAGTGCCAAATTGCAAGCCGATAGGAGTAGTAATAGTTAATAGGGGTGTGCTTTGAGCAGCTTTGTTACTAAACTGTGTACCATCTGCAAATTTGATGCTGTTCGCTGTACTCGCTACAAATGAACCATTAATGTTTAAAGTGGCATTGTTACCAAATACAATCCCGTTGGGGTTAATAAAAAACAGGTTGGCACTACCATTAGCACGAATTAAACCATCAATATAAGAAATATTGTTACCTGTAACTCTGATCAGGATGTTTTGAATTTCTAAGCCGTTATTAAATATGGCTTGTCCGTTTGTGGATATAGAAAATTCTTTGAAGCTGTGAAATAGATTTGAATCTCTAACTGTACCACCGTTAATTTGACAGACTTGGCAACCTGGTTGTACTTGAGAGTTATTTGGAAGGGTATTGTCAGGAAGTATTTGGGCTGTAGCTTTTTTGGTAAAGAAGGGGGAAATCAGCAATGTTATAAAATACAAGATTAAAAATGAAAAGGTAGATTTATTAGTGACTTTAGTTTGGTTATTCATTGGCTCTACAAAGGTGTTGTTGAAAGCCATTAATTAGTCGCTTGTTCATTAGTAAGAATCCACGAAACATCTGTAGAATCAACAATTGTCCATTCACTCTCTTGCTCAATTCTATCTTGCAAATTTGCTTCTATTTTTAGATAGATTCAAGCCCAATCGACTTATACAGTTGTACAGGTTGATTAGCTCAATATTATCCGTATACCCCAACCTATCAATACTTCGCGTATTTATAGCAGAAGGCAAGAGGCAATATTGCTCTCATGCAAGAGTAAAACCCTTGTTATTTTTTGGTTTCAAGGACTAATCATGTCCTAATTATCCTAGCTACAGCTATATTATATCCTTCTTGTTTTCACTATGGCGATAGGTTTACGAGTATCTAAATCTACTAACACCGCTTTGGTATTTCTTTGCCCTTTCACCAAAGCAATTAATCACGGTTTTTAATTTCACGCAACCACGGTAGATAGCTCCCCAACTTCTCAAAGAAATTGGGGATGTGTAATTAATATCTAAAAATTGCTGTCACTGTTGACCCATTGGGCATTTCTTCCGATTCAAGTGTATAAACTCTGCCACCATTTAATAGTGTATGAACAGCTGCAAAATCCAACATATCTTGATCATCTGGTTCTGGCTCTGGGTGTAAATCCACAGTCGTATTTTCAGGATCAAATTTTCCCCATTTCTGTTCATCTAATGAGACAAATAAAGAATCAACTCGGTGATAGTAAGCCGCCGGAATAATTTCTTTAATATCACTAGCAGCCTTTCCAGTACCTTCACCTGCTAATTGTTGATAAAGTTCTATTGCGGCCTTTTTGTCTTGCTGGAATGAAGGAGAAACAATTCGCCAAGCCTCATCATGTAATTGTTCGAGATTGATAATTTCTGGATTACCATTGATGGTTTCTTCTAACAAATGAGGATAGGTATTTGCTTCTTGATAAATTGGGAAAAGATACTCTACTCCTGCTAACACTAAAGGCGCTTTTTCATCCCTTAATTTCTCATGCAATGCTTCATCAACAGCGTAACAGAATTGTAAAATATCTGTTTGATGCTTATCTTGATCAGGACTTCCTTGACCGTGAACTGAACCGGGGTGTTGAAAAGGATTAGCGGTTCCCCCTTTAGATGTAGCAATGCGATGTTGTACCCCTTTTTGAATGTTATCTTCTAAAAGAGCCGCTTCTAAATTTGGTGGCATATTTTCCACTTGCACTTCATTCAAGCTATACCCTGTGCCTGCAAAAAATTTAACATCTTTCTGACTCAAAGCCAAGACATAAAATTTTCCATCATTGTTAATAAGATTTAGTAACGGCTTGATGTGAAATTGCTCGTTAACAACAACTAGTTCCGGAAATTCAACTGGTAAACAATAGTAACGAAATAGATTAGGGGAAATAAAAATTACCAATCCCTGATCTTGGTGTTCCCAAAAATTACCCCTATCCAGTTCCATGGCTGGCTGGAGAAAATTTACCGCCTCAGTGTGTCTTATCCCCATTGCTTCCAAGCGTTGTTCTGCCTCGCGAATTAAATTTTTAAAGCGAATGGGATTTTGTCGAATTTCTGCCCCTGCTTTTTGTGTAGGCATATATACAGATACAGATGGGGATTGGGGATTTTCTACTAAAGTTTTGAGTTCATCAATTGATAACAATGCCATATTATTCGTTCCACGTTCAAAAGTTTGGAGAATATACAGCAGGAGTCAGGAGTCAGGAGTCAGGAGTAAAACTGGCTTTGTGTATAGGTTTCAATTTAGATTCTGTACCTCATGGATCTGCAATCTGCTGTATGTTTATTTCAACCTCTGACGCGGTAGACTTGCATCTTTCTTTTGATAAGAAATTATGCCCGTGTTATTCCCTTCTTTAGATAGAGTTTTGATAAATATAGCCATGGACAGGGTGGTTAGGACATCAATTGATAATGAAACTCCCACTACAAAAGGATTTTACTCCTGACTCCTGACTCCTGACTCCTGCTATATATTGTGCATCGGGCATCATACCCGACTTAATGATGTTAGTAATTTGATATGTGGTGAAAAATAATATGGAGAGGTTACATGGAAAGTCTCTACAATGGTTCTGGAGAAAGCACATTTACATTTTGTTTATGTCTATGATCCATGATCATGGATATGAGAATGATTGGGTTGTGAATTGATATCTTTATTTACAAAACCCAAAGTCACTCGTTTCATCAGCCAGTACAACCCGCAAAGAATCACAAAGGTAATAGCTATAATTACCAAGGGTTGTTTACCAAGAAGTTCTTCAACACCTCTAGTCAGTATTGCATCTGGCTGAGTAATAAAATCCCAACTGTTAAAACGCAAGAAACGACCCCAATAAATACCTATGGCGTTGAGAGCATGAGTTATCAATTCAATACTTAAAATCCATTTACTCTTACCAATACGGTGCAAGTAGTGACCTAAATTGATGAGGGAGACTACATAAGCTTCAAATCCAGCTAAAATTACTACCAAATAAACAGGAAGTAATACTAATGTAATCATCCACACCGATTGAATATTGCGGATATCATCGATTAAGTGAATGACATCAGTTAATAAATAAGGGGCATTAGGTAAAAAGGCATAGAACACTAAGAAGCCAAGCCACCAAACCCAAGAGCGTCCGCGTTGAGTGCGAAACAGCCAAACACTCAAAGCCAAAGGAATAAAAGCCAGAAATAAGTTCCAAGTCATCCACCGTATATTGATTTGTAATAAGTGGGTAACTTTGGCTATCACTTCAATTAATTCTGCTTTCATACGCAATAAGTGTTATTGGATTTATAGATCCCCGACTTCTTTGAGAAGTTAGGGATATGGGTATTATGTTTATTGGGTTTTACTACAGTACTTGTTCAGTTGATTCCCGAAAGCATCTGATTCTTTACCAGCAGATTTAGCTGCTGCTGTCAGTGATGAATCTATGTCTGTTCTCGCTTTTCGGATTTTTTCTATCCCAGATGAGGAAGCTTCTGCTGTTTTAGTTGTACCCAGAGCCTGACCTGCTGTAGCGATCGCTTGACTAAGATTATCAAAAACTTTCGCAAAACTGCTTTGAAATTCTTGGAGTTTGGGGTCTACTAATTTTAGTTCTTGAATAGACTTGGTAATATTTTGCAAGTCTTTGGAGAGCTGCAAACTGGTTGTCACCTGTGTTCCTTTATTGTTATCAATCAAAGAAGTCCCTTGATTAACAACTTTAACCAATCGCTGACACTGGGAGACTTTACTCTCACTGCAACCAGTCATCAACAAAGCAATACTTAGACCAAAGGGAGCAATAATGGGATACTTACGCACGATAAATATGAATATGCCAACAGGAGTAAAATCCCATTCATAGTAACCAATAATTTAGCAGTTGTGGTGAAAGTCTAACATTCAGTAGATGATAAGGTTATCTGTTTAGGCAAGGTGTGGGATCAGTTATCAGTTATCGCTGTTCATTGTTCCCTATTCCCTATTAGACATCTCCAAAAATTAAATATGCGTTTTCCAAAACCCTTGTAGAAACGTTCCATGGAACGTCTCTACATTCTTGGTAAGTAGTCGTGCAAAATAAATTTTATATTTGGGAGAGGGAACTCTTAACAGGGAACTCTTAACAGATAAGAACTACAGAATGTAAAATCTCTGAAAGTCTCTTCCCTCTTGCATGAGTGCCTTTTGCCTCTTGCCTCTTGCCTTGCCATAACGACAATTTTCAACGCCTACCTACTTATGCCTTACGGGAGCCAGAGGCATGATCACGAATTACAAATTACCAGTCTACGGGCAACCCTAACTGGTCTAAGGTTTTGCCATCTTGTAAAAGTGGTTGAATATGGCTGTCTATTTGAATTTGACCAGCAGAGAGGACTAAAGCACGTTGAGTTACTTTACCTAACCAATTTAGGTCATGGGAGGCAATTAACATTACTTGTACGGGCAACTTTAATAATACTTGGGCTAAATGTCGTCGCCATGCGGGATCAAGTCCGGTGGTTGGTTCATCTAAAATGAGAATTGCTGGGTCTAGGGCTAATATGGATGCTAGGGCTGCTAAACGTCTTTGCCCGCCAGAAAGTTCATGGGCAGAACGGTGGGCGTATTCTTCTAGACCGAAATCAGCTAATAATTGTCGTGCTTTATCAATTGCTACTGCTGGTGAGACACCATAGTTCCGTGGTCCAAAGGTGACATCTTCCAAGATGGTGGGCATAAATAATTGGTCGTTGGCATCTTGGAAGGTAAAGCCGATGTGCCTGCGTATTTGAGGTAAGGTATTTGGTTCTACAGGAATGCCATTAATGGTAATTGTGCCACTTTGGGGGTGTTTTAAGCCGATGAGGTTTTCTAGGAGGGTGCTTTTTCCTGAACCAGTTGCACCCATCAAAGCGACGCGATCGCCTGCATTTAAGGCAAAGGAAATTTCTCTTAATACTGGCTGCTGGTGTAAATAGGCATACACCAGGTTTTTCACCTCAACTACAGCAGTATGAGGTCTGGAGATGGAAGTTTGGGGATTAGAAGTTAAGGATGTCAAGATTCACAACTCAAAGATAGGTGATAGGTGATTGGTGATTGGTGATTGGGAAAATTCAAACCTGTTTCGTGTTCCCTGTTAAGAGTTCCCTGTTCCCTATAAAAAATAGGAACTCAAGGTTATACAGGTAGCAGTCATGCCTACTGTTATTAGTGTAAAACGTTCTTTTGGGTTGAGGGTAGAATCTATAGGTAGTTGACCATTGTAACCACGAGTTACCATTGCACCATAAACTCGCTCTGCTCTTTCTAGAGTACGGAGATACAAAGAACCGATCATAGCTGCACTGGCATAACGTAACCATCCTCCCACACCATTTAGTCCTCGTAATTGGGCGCTACGCTGCATTCGCCCTACTTCTGACAGCAAGATTTCTAGATATTGTCCAGCCAGGAGCAAATTTTCTTTTAATGGTGCTGGTATCGGTAAGCCTTTGAGGGCGATGCCGAAACTATGGGGGGGTAAGGTGAGTAAAAAACTGCTCATGACTATTAAACAAATTAGCGATCGCACGAGTAAAAAACTAGCTTTTTCCCATCCCAAGGGTAAAGCTACCAAGGATAGAAAAATTAATTCTGCACCGACTAAACCCCCTAATTTGCGAATGGGGACGCGCAATAGCCACACCCACAAAAGTGCGATCGCACCATACACAAGTAAATTAGACCAGGAATAATGCTTTAAAAAAGCTGACCCAATCACGATGATTAGGGATAATTGCAGACGTAATGGCAAAGAAATTTTAAGCATTCTTAGGTTTCATAACTTTGGCAATTCCAAAAGCTACAGCAAAACACGCTGTAGCACCTACCAACCCGGCAATACTAGTACCGATTTTTCCCAAACCCTCAATGTTGTAATCAGCTAAAGGTGTAGGTACAATTACGCGCACTTTCTCCCCTAAGTGAAGAAAACCCAAGTTTTCTGCTACTTTTTCTAACCCATCAGGCCAAGCGGAAGCAAATAGAGACAACACACCTGCAACCAGCAAAATACTAACGACAGGTATCAACCATCCTCGAAATTTCTGTTCTTCACCTGGTAACAAATCTGGACGTGCTGTTGCTAAATAGGTTAGCACACCTCCAGTGATCAAGCCTTCACCAACCCCGATCAAAATATGTACACCTGTCATGGTGGGTAAAACTATGTTCGCTGGTGCTGTCCCAGAAAGGGCTAGTTCAATGGCACAAGCTATGGCTGCTACCACTACGCTCACACCAGCTGCTATACCTGCCGCTATGGGTAAACGCCCTTTAGAACCACCAAGAAGTCGTTGTAAGGTTTGGGTTAATACCCAAGCTACCCAAACGCCTATTACTCCCATGTTTAAAATATTTGCACCCAAGGCAGTGATACCACCATCAGCAAATAGCACTGCTTGAATAATTAAAACTGTTGCTATACATAACATTCCAGCCCAAGGACTACCTAAAATAATAGCGGCTAAAGCTCCTCCTAATAAGTGGCCGCTAGTGCCTCCCGCTACCGGAAAATTAATCATTTGGGCAGCAAAAATAAAGGCTGTGGTTAACCCTAGTACGGGAGCGCGACGAATGCCAAAAGCTGTTTGCGATCGCCCAAAGGACACAAATAAAGCTACCCCACTGGCTAAACTGGTAGCTGCTGCTACTGGCACTGAAATAAATCCATCTGGTATATGCATGAAAATCCCTATTTTTGCGTTTTCTTTACACTAATTTAAGCAATAGAATTACAACATCAAACGATACCAATTTTATAGCAAACTAAATTTTCCCTATTTTTACAATGCCCCATTGGAGGATTTTTGGGCTGAAACTTAGGGAATATTTATAATAAAAAATACATTCAAACTTGTATTTATTTGTGAAAATATAAATATTTGTAAAGTTCTGTAAAAAATCAGCTTCCTGACTTATTTAAAAAGTTGGGAATCTGAATCTTTAGAATTAATTAATTAAGCATGAATTATGTTTTCAATATCATCTGCTGTAGCTCAACCTTCCATTATTTATTGAAAATATGTATTAAGGGGTCTATCTTTAGTGACGGTTTTTGAAATAATTTTGTCATTTTCAGGACTGACGCAACTGGCATATTAGTAAGGTGCGTCAGATGTGAAAAATCGTTTAGTGACAGGATTTATGCAGTCTGACTCACCCCGCAAGAGATATGTAAATAACCAGAATGTCTACCACCATTTTGACTTGTGCGCTGATTTTATTTCTGAAAAAAAGCGCATCTTCATCAAAAATCGGTATGAGGTGGACAATGCACACCCTGGGACGAAAAAGTAACTTTTAATCTTACTAATTTCCCCTAACTGGTGGTTGTCTACGTTGCTGTATTAACAATCCAATTGTCATCCCAATGCCAACAATTGCTGTAAAATAAAATAAACTAATCAACCTTGTGGATATTGGTGGTGCTATCCCCTCAACTTCTACTAATTTCCCTACCTTTACAGGTAAAAATTGACGCGGAGAATCTTTGACAGGAGTAGCTTCTATTTCAACTTTATGAGGAGCGCCATCAAAAAATTGTTCTTGCCATATTAACTTCCCTTCTTGATTCGGAAATCCTTGATAAGTAAATACTGTTAAATCATTTTCTAAAGCAATAGTTTTCACATTTAAAACCACATCTTTAATTGCTTCTCCTGTATTGCTATCCTGCACCTCAACCGCTAAATTAGCAACTTTCCCTACAGTGGCGTTTTTGTCCCCTAAAACCTTAACTTCCAATCCTTGATTTTTCTGCACTGATGGGGCAATATTTTCTGTTTTGTGTTCATGTTCACTACCATGAGCTTCTGCAACTTCCGCAGTTATGTTAATAAATAATAAAGTGACAATCGCCACAGTCGTTAATGCACTTAATAACAAACGTACAGACTGAGGTGCAATTTCCCCTTCTCTCAGTTCCTCTTGTCCACCAATCACCCAACCACCTAACAAACCCACTGAAAATAAAATAGCCGCAACCACAGCCAAATATTTATATTTAATGGGATTTTCTCGCACATTTAAATTTAAACTTGCTTGATAAGGAGCAAAAGCATTCTTAACTAAAGGTGACACATTCACTTTTAATTGATAATTACCCCGAATCGGTAAAATCTGCTGAATTTCCAACTTACCATCCGGTGCAGCAGCTTCAATTTCTAACAGCTTTGTACCTTCAACAATAGGAAAATCTGTTGTTAACCAAGGATTACGGGGTGGTGTGAGAATTTCTAAATTAATTAAGGAATTTTCTAAGGATTTACCCGCAGCATCAACAGCTTGGAATGTGAAATTTACAGGAGATTGTTGTTTTTGCGTTCCTGCTTCAAAAGGAAGAATTTGTAATAATGGTGGGTTAGTTGAAAGTAATACTTGAGATTTAGGAATTTGGGCAACGCCCACAAAAGAATAAATAATTGATAGAGCAATAAAAACAGCACTAATAAATCCAAACAGGCGATATTTTTTCATCAGATTTTCTTCCCATAACTTATGATATGATTTGCATTTATTTTTAAGGAATGTAGAGATGCTTTTTTGACATCTCTACAAAACTTAAAATTTGGATTTGACAAGCAACAAAATTGGCGCAAAATTCACGCCCTTTTCAAAACCATCTTGTAACTATGATCCTTTAGTGACAAGCAACACCTAATGTATGGTGACGCGCTGAGTGTGCTGTATTATGAGCCGGAGGATAGTTGGAGAAAAAGACAGTCCAGATGACTAAAGACGATAACATCATATACAGCGTTACCTGAACAGGCTTAGATAGAGTAATACCTGCGGTCTTTTGCAATACTGAACTAGGAGAAAAAGCAGTCATTTTGGACCTCCCATAATTAGTTTAGGTAATCTATCAAATTAAAAGATATTTTGCCACTTAATTGCAAAAAAGATAGCGGATAGACTTTATATTGGATAATAGAGTATAAATTGTATTATATAAGTGAATCCGCGTATTTACATATCAGATAAATTTTTCTTCGTAGTGTTCGCATAGCGTCTCGTAGAAAGGGATTTATCGCTCTCTAGCAAGTTTTTAAAGGGCTAAAACCCTTACCCTTACTACAAGCTTTTTTATGGTTTCGATAATT
This sequence comes from Anabaena sphaerica FACHB-251, assembly GCF_014696825.1. Classification (NCBI taxonomy): domain Bacteria; kingdom Bacillati; phylum Cyanobacteriota; class Cyanophyceae; order Nostocales; family Nostocaceae; genus Anabaena; species Anabaena sphaerica. The sequence goes on from NZ_JACJQU010000015.1 coordinate 120,916, forward strand.
ATTGACAATGATTCTTAATTCCTATATTATACACAGAGATAATTGCAAATTATTTGCAATTTCCTTTATGCGCTTACCCTAATGAATCTCATGTCTGACAACTTTACTCTGGGTAAAGAGAAATTTTGGAATCGCCGTCAATTGCTAAAACTGGGGATAGCCGCTGGTGGTACGATTGGTGCAGCTGCACTTTGGCAGATGATGAATGTAAAAAACCATGCCAAGGTTAGAATTCCATCAATGGAAATGGACGCATCTACTAACAATGGTGTCAACCCCATGCAGATGCTACGCAATTTCGATTATGGAACACTCAAGCAAGAAAATGGCCGCACTATTCGAGAATTTCAGTTAACTGCTGGTACTTCCACAATTCAGCTTAACAGTGCTGTCTCATACAATATTTGGGATTTAAATGGTCGTATCCCTGGTCCAACGTTACGGGCAAAAGCAGGGGAACGGGTACGAGTATTATTTCTCAATAAAGCTGGACATTCCCATTCTTTGCATTTTCATGGGGTTCATCCTTCAGATATGGATGGGGTGCGTCCAATTAGTAACGGTAAAGCAACTATATATGAATTTGATGCTGAACCCTATGGCGTTCACTTGTATCACTGCCATATTCAACCAGTTACCCGTCACATTGCTAAGGGTTTGTATGGAATGTTTATTATTGATCCTCCTAAACCCCGTCCCCCTGCTGATGAAATTGTACTGGTAATGTCTGGGTATGATGTGAATGATGATAACCGGAATGAATATTACGCATTTAATGGTGTGCCGCATCACTATATGCACCATCCTATCCAGATTTATCAAAATCAATTAATTCGGTTATATGTTCTAAATATTATTGAATTTGACCCAGCTGTAACGTTTCACCTCCACGCCAATTTTTTTGATGTTTATCGTTCTGGGATGACTATGACTCCCAGTGAAAAAACGGATGTTTTAACTATGGGTGTTGCAGAAAGGCACATTTTGGAATTTGCGTTTCGTTATCCGGGTAAGTATATGTTTCATCCGCATCAGGATGCTGTGGCTGAAAACGGATGTATGGGACAGTTTGAAGTCATAGCTGAAAAAGATACTAAAACTCCCGTCAAGCAAACCTGACCTAACTTTTGAGTATCGTTGCCAATATTCTTTTCTCTCAATTTTGAGAATAATTTGCATTTGTAGAAGCAAATTATCACTTGTGCTTACTTGTAGCAATTTAAAGCAGGGTGTTAAGCCATAAGGAAAAACGTAAAAATGGAAGAAAATTTAAGCAATTTACTAAACTTACCAGGAGTAACAGTAGAATTTTGGCATTATTCACACAGTTCCGTTAGTTTTAATTTGAGCATTATTGTCTCAGGAATTCACTGTCCTCATTGCCGTAAATATACAGCAGAATTACATCAAGTTAGACCTATTTTAGTTAGAGATTTACCCACTTTTGGTAAACAAGTTTACTTGAATTTACCGCGTCGTCAGTTTTATTGTCGATTTTGTCAACGTTACGTCACAGAACAACTAGAATTTATTAATTGGCGCAGAAAGTACACAAAAAGATACGAAGATTCCAGGCGTTCACCTGGGAATGAGTATCTGAATTAAGTAGGTAGGCGTTGAAAATTATCGTTGTGGCAAGGCAAAAGGCAAGAGGGGAGAGACTTTTAGAGATTTTACATTTTGTTACATACCTTGGTTTTTTTCTGCCAACTTACTTAGATTACTTAGATTATAAGTGTTAATGTTTGGGACTTAACCAATGTATGTTAAAAAATGATTAAATTATACTCCTAATCCATTCAATTAGTTGATAAAGATTAGCATTTATGCTAAATCAAGATAGATTACTAATCATAATACTTATCACTTTTATAAATTTTTGACTATACAGCCAAAAACCTGCACCTAATCCCCCATACTGGAGTAAAAATGATTAAATCTCGTTACATATTATTATCTATTGCAGCGTGTGTTATAGTTTTTCTGAGTTCTTGTTCAGAAAACACACCCACAGCAGAAACTCCATCTACACCAGCAGCTAACACTACTGCTCAAGTTAAGGAAGCAAGCGTCCACAGTGGTCACGGTGGGAAAGCCAAAATTAATATCAATAGTGCTATTTTGTCCGAATTGGATAAATTTGAAGCTAAACTCGGTGTTCCAGCGTTATCTAACAAAATTCAAGCTAGTCGTCCCTATGCGTCTCCAGAAGATTTAGTCAGCAAAAAAGTCATTACTCAGCAGCAGTTTGACGAAATTAAAGATATGGTAACTGTTGAGGAAGTGGTACTCTCAGGAGAAGCGAAAGATGTTGACTACATGACAAAATTGGGATTAATGAAAGGACATCTTTTAGTAGCCAAAGAACTCCTAGAGCAAAATCAGCCGAAACAAGCCGAACCCCATATTGGACATCCAGTTGAAGAGATTTATGTTGATGTTGAAGAGCAACTAAATGAACGCAAAGTCAAAGAATTTAAAACGAATTTGGTGAGTTTGACTGACTTAGTCAAATCTAATCCTAAAGATGCCAAAATTAAAACTAATTTTACCACTTCGATGGCAAATGTGGATGGTGCGATCGCAGCCTTACCAGCCGAACAACGCTCAAAACAAGAATTTGTGTTACAGGTAATTAATGGGTTGCTAGATGCAGCTAACGCAGAATATGGCGCAGCAGTGGCAAAAGGCAAAATTACCGCACCTATTGAATATCAAGACTCTCGCGGTTTTGTAGTCTACTCCCATGAACTATATAAAACCATTTCTAGCCAAATGGCTCAAGCAAATCCAGAAGCACACAAAGCCATAGATACAGCTTTAACAGAACTGCTGAAAGTTTGGCCTGCTGCTATTCCACCCATCCAAGCGGTGAAAACTCCTGATGATGTTACCAAGTTAGTGAAAACCATAGAGGAAAACACCCAAAAAGTGCTGGAAAAAACTAACACTAAAGCACAAAATTAGTATTTTCACACCCTTGGAAACACAGAATAACAGGTTTAAAATGAGTGAGAAGAGAAGAAATAGTTAGGAGTTAAGAGTCAGGATAGTTTAATTTTTCAACAGATGAGAAGAGTGTAACTTCTAACTCATAACTGATAACTCATCACTCTTCATTTGTAATTCTGCTTATCTTACACAACTGATGCAAGAACTCGACCACCAAAAGACAATTGACATACTCAACGCCATCATGGAATTTGAACTAGCTGGGGTAGTTCGCTACACCCATTATTCCTTGATGGTGACTGGGCCAAACCGCATCCCAATTGTAGCTTTTTTCAAAGCCCAAGCTAGTGAATCTTTGCTTCATGCCCAACAAGTAGGAGAAATTCTCACAGGTTTAGAGGGACATCCTACTCTAAGAATCGCCCCAATGGAAGAAACTTTCAAACATACAGTCAAGGATATCTTGAAAGAAAGTTTATCCCATGAAAAGAAAGCTCTAGATATGTACAAAAGTCTTCTAGAAACCGTCACTGATGCCAGCATCTATCTAGAAGAATTCGCCCGCGGCATGATTGGACAAGAAGAGATGCACAATCTCGAACTGAAAAAAATGTTGCGCGATTTCAGCTAATATTTCCAAGTTATTGGTCACTAGTTCAAGGACTAATGACCAATGACTAATAACTAATGACTAATAAATATGAATTTTAGTACCGCTTTACCTACTTTTGTTATTACCCTCCGCGAAGGAGTAGAAGCTGCCCTGGTTGTGGGTATTGTCCTAGCATTATTAAAAAAAGCCAAACAATCTCGACTGAACCCTTGGGTATATGCTGGTGTTGCTGTTGGTATTGTTGTTAGTGCTTTAATCGGTATTTTATTCACTGGAGTCATTAAATTTTTAGGATCTATTAACCCTCAATACACCTCTGTAGTTGAACCAATATTAGAAGGTGTTTTTAGTTTGTTAGCAATAGTCATGCTGAGTTGGATGCTGATTTGGATGACTAAACAAGCTAGATTTATGAAAGCGCAAGTTGAAGGAGCAGTTACACAAGCATTAACACAAAACTCAAATGCTGGTTGGGGGGTTTTTAGTTTAATTTTAGTTGCTGTAGTGCGCGAAGGTTTTGAAACCGTTTTATTTGTAGCAGCAAATTTTCAACAAGGTTTATTACCCAGTTTAGGCGCACTTGGTGGTTTAGCAGTAGCAGCAACAATGGGTGTTTTGTTATTTAAATGGGGTGTGAAAATTAATATTCGCCAATTCTTCCAATTCATGGGCGTTTTATTAATTTTAATTGTGGCTGGTTTGGTAGTTTCAGCTTTACAACATTTTGATACTGCCATGTCTAGTTTGGCACTTAGCAGTCGCGCATCTGAAAACCTTTGTTTTTATTACGAACACTTTACTAAAGTTCACTCTTGCATCTTAGGTCCAATTGTTTGGAATACTACCAAAATCTTACCTGATGAAAAGTTTCCTGGTATTATTCTTAAATCTTTATTTGGCTACACAGATAAACTCTATTTAGTGCAAGCAGTAGGATATTTGGTGTTTTTACTAAGCATCGGTAGTTTATATTTCCGCAGTATCATGGGTGGAAAAAGTCAAAAACAAAAAAATGTCCCCATTCCTCAAAAATAGCACTAGACCTACTAAGTAAGTGGGCGTTAAAAATTGTCGTTATGACAAGGGAACTCTTAACGGGGAACGGGGAAGAGGGTTTTGGTGAATTTACTTTTTGTTACATACTACTCTTCGAGAAGCCGCTACGCGTCTACGGTTTTTTCCCACCGACTTACTTAAACCCAGATGCCTAACTTCTTGAAGAAGTCGGGGATATATTACTTACTCACAATATTTTCTTCAACTCCTGACAAGTTTTTTCAATCGCATCTATACTACCAGGATTTACTAATCCGTAATAATCAAAAACATACACTCGATTATTTTTAGTGGCTCGTAATTTCTGCCAAAAAGGTTCTTTTTTCAAGGAATCTAAAAGCCTCGGTTCAGCATTAACGACAATTAAAACTTCTGGATTTGCTTCTAATACTTTCTCAGCAGAAAGTGTCACATATCCACCAATGGGACTATTACCTTGTAATTCAGCGGCGATATTTTTCGCTCCAAACTTGGACATTAAATCTCCAGCCCAACTGTTTTTATTTGGTGTTAGAATCGGTTGACGACTTACCAAAATTAACGTAGATGAAGTTTGATTTTGCTGTTCAGGTAAAAGTTTTTTGTAACTAGTTAATAACGGTTGGGGGTCTACATCAATTTTTTTAGCTAGTGTTTTAGTTAATTCTTCTAAAGATTTCCAGCTATTTATTTTTGTGGATAAAGTCGGTATTTTTAACTGCTTGAGTTTTTGCAAAGGTACGTCAGAAAAACCTGCTGCACCAATCACTAAATCTGGTTTCAAAGAAACAATTTTTTCTAAATTTGGTGCATTTTGCCCCTCGCTAACACGAGGAATATCTTTAAATCTAGAGTCATTTTTAAATAAGCTACTACCAGTAATTCCTACTAACTTATTTGGATCTAAATGAGAGATAATATCAGCAGAGAGTGACGAAAGTGCAACAACTCTTTTAGCTGCACTTTTTGGTAATATTTGTTCTGTGATGATATCTGATTCTGCTGATGGTTTTTGATTTGTTGTTGTGGTACAGGAGAATAAGAAAAGAGTTAAGATGAGTGCTATTGCAGATGATTTCCAACGCATAATTATTTTTTTATTATTTTTTCAACGCAGACGAATACAGAGTTCTTTGAGATTACGAGAAAATGATTGTATTCCTATTATGGCTTAAGTAGCTATAAATTGCTGTAAATCTTCTGGGGTATTACAGTTAAATAGCATATCTGGTTCTGATAATGGTAAATGTGCGACTGGATATAATTTCAGCCACTCTTGAAAAGAGCGTCCCCCTTGGTTGAGAAAATCTAATAATAGGGGTAAACAGTGACTGCGATAAAAACCACAAAGAGGTTCCCAACCTTGAGTATTTTTTACTAAACAAGCAATATTTTCTGTTTCTACATTATCTAGTCTATTCACCCAATCTTGCAACACTTCAACTCGCAAGTTGGGTAAGTCACAAGCTAACAATAACACCCATTCTGTTTTTACTTTCTCCAGTCCTTGTGTAAAACCTACTAGGGGTCCTTGTGTGTTACTGAGGTTTTCTTGGATAAATTCACATCCAGGTAACTGCAAATTTTGATATCTGTCTGGCCAGAGTGTGACTATATATATGGTATCAGTGCAACTCTTGGCGACATTGCAAACTTTTTCTAATAAGGGTATTCCCTGAATAGGAATTAAGGCTTTATCTTTTCCCATCCTGGAACTTTTACCACCTGCTAAAACTATGGCGCTTACAGTAGTCATATCAATCCGATAATTTTTAATTATCTGATAGCGTAGCGTGGCGCAAGCCATATTTACTCGGAGAGGGAGGGAACTCTTAACAGGAAACAGAAACTGTTTATGAATAATTTAGGATTGCGATATAAATCCTTTAATATTGTCAATCCTGATACTGACAAAAAACATACCCTCCACTTACAAACAACTACATCCTGTAAATCCTTAAATCCTAGATATCCTGATACTGACAAAAAAAATCTCAATATTTTACGGATGCTGACTCCAGGAGATGTATTAACTATCATCCACTAGGAAACAGTATAAACGCTATGTCTGAATATAATCAAGCAGTTGCTAAAGAGGTCAACCACTTAGCAGCTATCAATAATATAGGGTTCATTAAATATGAACAGGGAGACAAGGAAGCAGCGATTCAACAATGGCAACAAGCCGTAAAAATTAACAATCAATCTGCTGAAGCCACTTTAGCTTTAGCGGTAGCTTTGTATAGTCAAGGAGAACAAAAACAGGCTTATTATTTAGCGGAAACTGCATTAAAGTTAGACAAAAACTTTGCAGAGTTTCACTGGATGAAAAAAAATCTTTGGGGTCAAAGTATGATTACTGATGCTCAGAAATTCCTATCTACTCCTCCAATGAGAACTTTATTATCACAGTTGCGTTAGGATTAATATTTCGTATTATATTTATAATCCCTGATTTTTCCAAATAATTCAGGGATATTATTTTTCATCTTTTTAGCGTAAAATTATCTCATCTAGATAGAGTAGAGTTTAACAACTATGACTCAAGAATTAATAGACCTCAGAAATAGTATTTTACAAGGACGTTACGCAGATGCTTTAGCAATGGTGGACGAATTAGAAGGAATGAGTAAACAAGCTATCCTGGGCAATATCCAATCTTATGTAAGGATTTTGCTCATTCATTTAATTAAAAATCAAATAGAACAGCGTTTAACAAATTCTTGGTCTGCTTCTATTCGTAATTCCATCAGAGAAATTAAAAAGATCAATATTAAATAAAATAAACAATCATACTACATCAATCAAGATGGGTGGGAAAATTTTATTGAAGAAGAAGTGATTGAAGATGCTATCCCTGATGCAAGTTTGGAAGTTATGAATGGGATTTATAACCAATTCCAACTAGCGGAAATAATAGATAGAAAACAGTTAATGACAACTGCTTTAAAATTCCTCAATTTAACTTATTCCTATTCACCTAAAGAATTACCTGCTGTTGTTGCAGAAACATTAACTCAATTAAGTAACTTGGCACAATTAAATATAAAACCTCTCTCCAAACCTCTCCCCTACCAGGGGAGAAGCTTTGACTCCCCCTTCCCTAGTAGGGAAGGGGGCTGGGGGGTTAGGTTTATATTATATTTTTTAACGCCCACTTACTTACCTGGTGGTGAAGATTGGAAAACAGGAAAAAGGTGATCAGTTATCAGGAGTCAGGAGGTAAATTTTTCACCCCATCACCCCATCACCCCATCACCCCATCTCTACTGTCACCTAACCTCTATTTTGACTACGTTGAACCTGTTCCAACAACTCTTCCAAACTCCCTGGTGCAGGAAGACATTTCAACCCTTGACACACTAAACCCACACTTCCCTCCGGTAAATCTGATACCTTGGAAAAAGCAGTAGTTGGTAGATAATTGGACATTAATGGCTTTATCTGCACAGTGGTACTACGAATCAATGTAGAATTACGATACCAATCTAAAGCCGTAAATAAACTAGGACAGGCTTGGGGAGAATCACTCATTACGCCTTTAAAAGCTTTTAATCCTGATTCCGCTAAATCCAGATAATGTAAATTATCAGTGAGTAGGGATAATCTCACTAAATTTGCGATCGCAATCCCATTGGCTGAAGGTGTAGCATTATCCATATAACTACGCTCCCGCACAATTAAATCTTGACTATTGTCGCTAGATGTGTTAAAATAACCACCTAATTCCACACTCCACAGGAATTCATTAAACTCATCTTGGAGAGAAACAGCTTTTTCCAACCAATCAGAATTTTCCAGATCAGCTTGGTGTAAATCCAACAATGCTTTAATAAAAAAAGCGTAATCTTCAGATTGAGCTAACACCGTCGCTTCACCTTCATAATTAAGTCGGTGAAAACGCCCATCTACAAATTGATGATCTAAGATAAACTTAGCTGCTTGTGCTGCTAATTCCAGATAACTTGGTTGTTGGAAAACCTCAGCCGCCCTAGCTAAACCGGAAATCATCAAGCTATTCCAGGCTACAATCATCTTAGTATCAGTCACCGCCGGAATGCGACCTGGCCAGTTAGTCGTTTTCGCTTCCTGATTATCTCGCGCTGGGGGAAAAGTTGCTAAATTTTCCGTTGTCGCACCATAACGCGCAGTAAACAACTTACCCAAAGCAACTTCTAGCGTTTGACTCAGTTCACCGGGATGCAGTCTTTGTAAAACATTCTGACCTTCAAAATTACCATTAACAGTCACAGTAAACTGCTGTTGTAATTCTGTTAGTTCTTCAGGTGTTAACAGTTGTTGTAATTCGCTGTAACTCCAGACATAAAAAGCACCTTCCTCCGGTTCTGCTGCTGTAGAGTTAGTAAAACTATCAGCATCTTGAGCAGCATAAAAATAACCCGTAGGTGCAGTCATTTCTCGCTGTAACCATTTTACAGTTCCAGCCACCGCCCTCTCAAAAGCTGGTTCTTGAATTCCTGCACTCCACAAATCAGCCAGATATTCGACAATCTGACCATTATCGTAAAGCATTTTTTCAAAATGGGGGACAGTCCAAGTGGGGTCAACAGTGTAGCGATGAAAACCACCAGCGACATGATCATAAATCCCACCCAAAGCTAAATCTAATCCTCGTCGAGTACAAACTTGGTTTCCATCATACCGAGATGGAAAATTAAACCGAGTTCCCCGCAATGCCAACTCACAATAGGGGATCATGGGAAAACTATTACCATCCTGCTTAGGATTGATGATCCCAGTGCAGATTTCCCAACCTTTTTGCAATAATTGATGATCTTCAACTTCCTGACTAGCTCCGTTTTGTAATACCGCAGATGTCAGCAAAGCCTCAACAATTACCGCCTTCCGTTGGCGTAACTCTTCCTTTTCCGTATCGTAATAATTGCGTAAAGCTTGTAAAACCTGCAAAAATCCCGGACGACCATAGCGGGGATCAACAGGAAAATAGGTTCCAGCGTAAAACGGGACCAAATCATCTGGAGACAGAAAAACATTGAGAGGCCAACCCCCTTGACCACTCATGATCTGTAAACTCTGCATATAGATACTATCCAGGTCTGGTCGTTCTTCCCGGTCTACCTTGATGGGGAGAAAATTGGCGTTCATATATTGGGCGATCGCCAAATCAGAAAACGCCTCTCCTTCCATCACAGTACACCAGTGGCAGCTAGAGTAGCCAATAGAAAGAAAAATCGGTTTATTTTGCACCCTTGCAGTTGCCAGTGCTTCGTCGCACCAAGACCACCAATCAATCGGGTTTTCGGCGTGTTTGCGGAGATAAAGGCTCTTTGTTTCAGCAAGACGATTAGTCATAATCAAAAAAATTTCTCTTTTATGACCAGTTTAGCTTTTTAAGATTTATCAGTTATAGCAGGAGTCAGGAGTCAGGAGTCAAGAGTAAAACCCTTTTGTAGTGGGAGGGAGTTTCATTATCAATTGATGTTCTAACCACCCTGTCCATGGCTATATCAAGTTTCTTCGCTTCCTGGGGACTACTGGTAATTGGTAATTAATTCATTATTTACTGTCACCTGTTACCTGTCACCTTCTAACATTACTTGAACAAGCGAATCGTTGAACCCAGGACAGGAGTTGGTATTTCCGATACAGGTGATCCGGATTTTGGAGGAATTTGAGTACTAGGGTTTAGTCCTGCGATTAGGTGCAGTAAAAAAGTTATTAAGGCAGCTTGCATAAGTCTTTCCAGCATAGCACTTCTCTCTTGATCAATAGCATTTCAAGTAAGATTGGTTAATCTAAATACACCTCATAGTCCCGATTTACCTGATTTGGAAAATATGTCCGGAATATTAACCAGAAGAAAGTTAAAAATTGTGAAAAAAGTTACTAATACCTGAAAAAGAATTTCGACTAACCTATAGTTGCCAAATCAAGGCAAGCTAATGGATTATGTCAATAGTTAGGGCGCAGTGAGGTAGGGTCAGAATATAACTTAAACTTCAGTTGATTACAGCAGTTTTCGGCTAATTAGACCACAGTGTAGAAACTTGTCATACTCAGTCTTTACACGGGGTTTAAGTTTTTTTTGTGGATCATTTACCAAAAAATCGCTGTAACCTTGCATTTAAGCCTGTTTTCACATCGCCATAATTACTTAGACTTCTATCAGCCTCAAAAAGTGCCTGTAAAAAAATTTTGATTTGAGATATATAATTTTAGATTTACTTCACCAACGAATCTACTTGCACAGAACCGATTATTAGAAAATAGGCTGAAAAACCTGATAGCGTAGCGTGGTGTTAGCCATAGTGAAAACAACAAATCCAACAAGATTTGTGGTTAATTTCCCTATCTCAACACAATCAGCCTGACTCATCGATAGAATAAATTACAAATAGATACAAATACGCTCAATGATTCCTATCGTTATTGAACAATCGGGTCGAGGCGAACGCGCCTTTGATATCTACTCACGGCTGTTACGTGAGCGCATCATTTTTTTGGGACAACAGGTAGATAGCAGTCTTGCTAACCTCATAGTTGCCCAATTGCTGTTTTTAGATTCTGAAGACCCGGAGAAAGACATTTATATGTACATCAATTCTCCTGGTGGTTCAGTGACGGCGGGGATGGGCATTTTTGACACCATGAAGAATATCCGCCCCGATGTCTGTACCATATGTACCGGACTAGCGGCGAGTATGGGCGCTTTCCTATTGAGTGCAGGTGCTAAAGGTAAGCGGATGAGTCTACCTCATTCACGGATTATGATTCACCAACCTTTAGGCGGCGCTCAAGGACAAGCAACTGATATTGAAATTCAGGCACGAGAAATTTTATACCACAAGCGCAAGCTGAATGGATATTTAGCCGAACACACTGGTCAGCCACTAGAGCGTATTGCTGAAGATACTGAACGCGACTTTTTCATGTCTCCAGAAGAAGCCAGAGAATACGGCTTAATCGACCAAGTGATTGACCGGCACTCCGCTGGTAGCCGTCCAATGGTTGTAGTTTAGGGGATTGGGGACTGGGGATTGGGGATTGGGGATTGGGGATTGGGGATTGGGGATTGGGGATTGGGAATAGATAGAAAATTATTCTCCCCTGCTCCTCTGCTCCTCTGCTCCTCTGCTCCCCTGCTCCCCTGCTCCCCTGCTCCCCTGCTCCCCTGCTCCCCTGCTCCCCTGCTCCCCTGCTCCCCTGCTCCCCTGCTCC